>JBFFFX010000027.1:0-13191 GCA_041557775.1 Acidimicrobiia bacterium
AAGGCGGGGGTAGGGGGTGACCCGAAGGCGGGGGTAGGGGGTGACCCGAAGGCGGGGGTAGGGGGTGATCCAACCACCATCACTCGCCGTGACCCACGCGGCGCTCCGCGAACGTGCGCAGGCGGAGGCTCTGGAGGCGGATGAAGCCGGTCGCATCCCCCTGGTCGTAGACGTCGTCCGCCTCGAAGGTCGCGGTGGCCTCGTCGTAGAGGTTGTGGCTGTCGGACCGGCGTCCCTCGACGATGGCCTGGCCCTTGTACAGCTTGAGGCGGGCGTCACCGTTGACCCGAAGCTGAACGTTGTCCATGAAGGCCTGCAGCGCCTCGCGCTCGGGGGAGTACCAGAACCCGTTGTACACCATCTCGGCGTACCGAGACGTCAGCTCGTCGCGGAGATGAGTGACCTCCCGGTCCAGGGTGATCGACTCGACCGCGCGGTGGGCGTGATACAACAAGGTGCCCCCGGGCGTCTCGTACACGCCGCGATTCTTGATCCCGACAAAACGGTTCTCGACGATGTCGACACGGCCCACGCCGTGACGCCCGCCCAACTCGTTGAGTTTCGTGAGCAGCTCGACCGGACCCAGCTCGACGCCGTCCACAGTCGTCGGCGTGCCTTCGTGGAAGCCGATCGTCACGAACTCGGCCTCGTCGGGGGTGTCCTCCGGATTGGTGGTGAGGCGGAACATGTCAGGCGGGGGCGCTACCCACGGATCCTCGAGCACACCGCCTTCGTACGAGATGTGCAGCAGGTTGGCGTCCATCGAGTACGGCATCTCCGGCGTGACCGGGATCGGGATCCCGTGCGCCTCGGCGTATGCAACGCAGTCGGCGCGGCCGCGCAGGTCCCACTCGCGCCATGGAGCGATCACCTTGATGTCCGGCTTCAGTGCATAGGCGGCCAGCTCGAACCGGACCTGGTCGTTGCCCTTGCCGGTCGCCCCGTGGGCGATGGCGTCGGCACCGGTCTCCTCGGCGACCTTGACCAGCCCTTTGCCGATGATCGGCCGTGCCAGCGAGGTCCCCAACAGGTAGTAGCCCTCGTAGATGGCGTTCGCACGAACCGCCGGATAGACGAAGTCCCGCACGAACTCCTCGCGGAGATCCTCTGTGATCGCCTCGACCGCACCGGTCGCCAGCGCCTTCTCGCGCGCCTCGTCGACCTCCTCGCCCTGGCCGACGTCTGCCGTGTAGGCGATGACCTCGGCACCGTACTCCTCGCGGATCCAGCGCAAGATCACCGATGTGTCCAAGCCCCCGCTGTAGGCGAGGACGACCCGCTTGATGTCGTTCTTCATCGACGCACTCCTATGCGATCCAACTCTTCGAGGAGGCCGCGGCCTCCGATGTGCTCGGCGGCGGCCACGAAAAGGGTGTCGTCGCCGGCGACCGAGCCGAGCACGCCGCTGAGCCGTGCCCGGTCGATCGCCCCGGCCACGACGTGGGCCGCACCGGGGTGGGTTCTGATGACGAGGAGGTTGCCGGACACCGCAAAGGACTCGACGAACTCGTCGATGATGCGGCGCGTCTCGGCCTTGTCGGCAACGGCGCTCGGCATGTCGTCCGGAATCTCGTAGTGAAGCTCGCCCGACCCCGTCCGGACCTTCACCGCACCGATCGCATCGAGGTCTCGGGACACCGTCGCCTGAGTGACGAAGTGGCCGGCGGATTCCAGCATCCCGACCAGCTCGTGCTGCGAGGTGATTGTCTTGTCGCTGATCAACTTTCGGACGAGACGTCGCCGGTTGGCGATGCTCGGACTCATGCGACCTCCTCGAGGGTGATCATCGTTCCGATGCCTTCTGGGGTGAAGATCTCGAGCAACACGGCATGCTGCACTCGACCATCGAGGATGTGGGCGCGGGCGATCCCGTGCTCCACGGCCTCGATGCAGGACTGGAGCTTGGGGAGCATGCCGGACGAGACCGAGCCGGAGGCCACCAGCTCCCGCAGACCCGCAACCGTGATCCGCGAGATGAGCGTGTCCTCGTCGCCGAGATCGCGGTAGAGACCTTCGACGTCGGTCAGGTACACGAGCTTCCTCGCGCCCAGCGCCTGGGCCAGCGCACCTGCGGCGGTGTCCGCATTGAGGTTGTACGCGCGGCCGTCCTCACCGCGGGCGAGCGGCGCAACCACAGGGACGTACCCCTCCGCTTGCAGTGCGGTGACGAGCTCCGGGTTCACTTCCGTCACCTCGCCGACGAAACCGAGCCGCTCGTCCTTCTGCCGCGCCATGAACGTGTTGGCGTCGAGCCCGTTGACACCGGCCGCCAGGGAGCCGTGGGCGTTCATCAGACGCACGATGTCGGGGTTGACCTCCCCGGCGAGCGTCGTCTGCACCACTCGGATCGTGTCGGCATCGGTGACCCGCAGCCCGTCGATCCACCGCGGCTCGATGCCGACCTGGGCCATCGCCCTGGAGATGTGGGGGCCGCCCCCGTGCACGATGACCGGCTTGATCCCTACGTAGTGCAGCATGGCCACGTCGTCGGCGAAGGTGTTGCGCAGCGACTCGTCGACCATCGCCGAGCCGCCGTACTTGATGACGACGGTGCTGTCGCGGAACCGCTTGATGAAGGGCATCGCCTCCGAGAAGATCTTCGCCTTGCCCATCGTGCGGGCGATCCGCGACTTCGCCGCATCGGGACTCGAGTGACCGGTGGCCGCCATCAGCTCGGCTCCCCGTTGAAGCGGACGTAGTCGGGCGTCAGGTCGGTGGTCAGCACATCGGCAATCCCCGGACCATCGCCGACGGCGATCTCGACGGTGAAGTCGCCGCCGAGGCGGGCGACGAGTGCGTCGTGGTCGTAGCTCACCGCAACACCACCGGCCGCCACCGGAACGCCCTCGTAGGCGACCCAGACCTGGGTCTGGTCGACCTCGACCGGGGCAACGCCGAGCGCACCGAGAATCCTTCCCCAGTTGGGATCGCCGCCGTAGAACGACGCGCGGACCAGCGCCGAGTCGGCGACCGAGCGGCCCAGCGCCCTTGCTTGCGCTGCGTCGGCCGCGCCCCGCACGATGAGATGAACGACCCGGGACGCACCCTCTGCGTCCTCGGCCATCTGCTGTGCCAGCCGGCGGCACACCTCGTCGAGCGGCTCGGCGAGATCGCCGGCAGTCGCCACGGTTCCCGACGCTCCCGACGCCATGAGGACGACCGTGTCGTTGGTCGATGCGCAGCCGTCGACGTTGAGCGAATGAAACGACCCGTCGACGGCAGTGCGCAGCGCCGCATCGAGCTCCGCGGGGGCGACGACGGCATCGGTGGTGACGACGGCGAGCATGGTCGCCATGTCGGGGCGGATCATGCCGGCGCCTTTGGCCATGCCGCCGACGACGAATCCGTCACCCGGCGCCTGCGCCTCCTTGCTCACCGAGTCCGTCGTGAGGATCGCTGCCGCCGCCGCGGCGCCGGCATCGCCGTCGCCTCCGAGTCCGGGTACCAGCAGCTCGATCCCGCGACCGATCGCCGCCGGGTCGAGATGCGGACCGATGGGGCCCGTGGAGCACACGATGACGTCCTCGGGAGCACACGCCACCGCTGCCGCCACCCGGGCGGCGGTGTCTTCGGCAACCCTGCGGCCGGAGGCGCCGGTGCCCGCATTGGCACAGCCCGAGTTGAGAATCACGGCGCGGGTGTCGGGTCCGGCGGCGAGGTGGCGACGGCTGACCTGCACGGGGGCCGCAGCGGCCGTGTTGACCGTGAAGACGGCGGCGGCAACCGTCCCGGGATCCCCGACGACGAGCGCCATGTCGAGATCCCCCGCCGCCTTGATCCCGGGGGCGACGCCGGCGGCGCGGAAGCCGGCCGCAGCCGTCACGCTCACGGCATCCATCCGTCGCTGGGCAACCCCGCGGTCTCCGGCAGACCGAGCATGAGGTTGGCGCACTGCACCGCCTGCCCGGCGGCGCCTTTCAAGAGGTTGTCCTCGGCCGCCATCACGATGGCCGTCCTGGTTCGCTCGTCAACGAAGGAGCTCAAGAGCACCCGATTGGATCCCACGACCCAGCGCGTCTGCGGCGGCCGCGAGATCACCTCGACGAACGGGGCACCCGCGTACGCCTTGTGCAACGCCTCGGCCACGTCGTCGGCGGTGACTCCCTCCTGGACGGGGGCGTAGCAGGTGGACAGAATCCCCCGCTGCATCGGCACCAGATGCGGGGTGAACAGCACGGTGGGCTCGGTACCGGTCGCCAGCGCGATGCCCTGCTCGATCTCGGGCCGGTGCCGGTGGGTGAGCACGCCGTACGCGACGACGCCCTCGTCAACGGCGCCGTACATCAGATGCGGCTTGGCGCCCCGGCCCGCCCCGCTGACCCCCGATACCGAATTCACCGTGAGCGGGGAGGAGGCGAGCCCGGCGGCGACGAGCGGCGCCAGGGCGAGGATCGCCGACGTCGGGTAGCAGCCCGGCGCCGCGACCTTCGAGGCACCGGCGATGCGGTCGGCGAACAACTCGGGCAGGCCGTACACCCACTCTCCGAGCTGCCCGGGATGCGGGTGATCCACACCGTACGCCTCCCGGTAGCGCGCAGGGCTCGTCATCCGGAAGTCGGAGCCGAGGTCGACGATGCGCACGCCGTGATCGAGCAGCGCCATCGCCGGGGTCGCCGAAGCGCCGTGGGGCAGGGCGAGGAACACGAGATCGCAGCCGGCCACGGCGGCGGGATCCATGGGGCGCAGCATCCGGTCGCCGCCGCTCAGTTGCGGGTGGATCGCCCCCAGGGTCTCGCCGGCGGTGCTGTGGGCGCCGAGGTAGACGAGCTCGAAATCATCGTGGCCGTCGACGAGCCGAACCAGCTCGCCTCCGGCATATCCGGAGGCACCGAAGACGGCTATGCGAAAGGTCATGAGGGGCTTTTCGTTCCGTGGTTCCCAGGCGACGGACTATACGCATACGCGAATATTCATGCGAATCCGGGGAAACCCGCCCCGGCGACGGCATTAGCGTCGCCTGGATGGAGCCCTCCGCAGTGGCCGCCTTCGCGATCGCCAGCACCATCTTGCTCGTCGTCCCCGGTCCGGCGGTGACGTACGTGATCGCCCGCAGCCTCCAAGGCGGACGGGCCGTCGGGTTGGCGTCGGTGGTCGGGCTCCACCTCGGCACCGCGGTCCACGTCGCTGCGGCAGCCGGCGGACTCTCGGCGCTGCTCCTGTCCTCCGCCGCAGCCTTCACCGCCGTGCGTTGGGCCGGGGCCGGCTACCTCATCCTCCTGGGTGTCCGCTCTTGGCGGAGTGGCGACGCTGCCCGCGGTGCGCCGCCGACGACAACCGTGGGAGCAGCCCGGGCGCTGCGCGACGGCATCGTCGTCAACGTGCTGAACCCGAAGTTGGCGGTGTTCTTCCTGGCCTACCTGCCCCAGTTCACCAACCCGGACGCCGGCGCCGTCGCAATCCAGCTCCTCGCCCTCGGCGGGCTCTTCGTCGTGATCGGGTTTGTCACCGATGGCCTCTATGCGGTTGCCGCCGATGCCGCCGGGCGGCGCCTCGGACCGGACTCGGCGCTGCTGCGTCACCGCAACCGGATCGCCGGCGCCGTGTACCTCGGCCTCGGCGTCCTCGCCCTCGCCCTGCCGGGACGGAGCTAGCAGGGTGCGTCGAGCCTTGCTGCGCTCTCCGCGCGGCCGTGAATGCGAAGCGGTAGCCTCCCGGCGAACCCAAGGAGTAACAATGAGGCTCGTCGCCATCGTGTACGTCACCGACATGGAACGTAGCCTTGTGTGGTATCGGCGGCTGCTGCCCGACGCCGAGTTGACCAGCAGCTCGCCGTTCTGGTCCGAGCTGTCCCTCGGCACCGCTTCGCTCGCGCTGCACATCACCGAGGCGGCGGATCGGGGAACGCAGCTCGGAATCGCCCTCACCGCCGACCGGTCCCTGGATGACATCCGGAGCGACCTCGCCGGCTCGGGTGTCGAGATCGCCCGCGAGATCGCCGACGAGCCGTTCGGCCGCTCGATGGTGATCCGCGACCCCGACGCGCTCGCCATCCAGATCAACGAGCACGATCCGAACCGGTATCCGCGGGCCGGGTCCTGATGGCTGCCGCCGCATCTCGGCATCGATGGGGCCGGCGGGCCAGGCTGATCCGCCGGTCCATCGTGGCGGCGATGCTCGTCGTTCTGGCGACACCGGGCACGGCCCTGGCCCATGGCATCGGCGGCCGCGCCGATCTCCCGGTGCCGGTCAGCTACTTCGCGGTCGGTGCGGGCATCGTCATCGTCGCGACCTTCGTCATGCTCAGCACGATGTGGACGGAGCCGCGGCTCCAAGCCGGGCCGGCGACCGGAGGGCGCCCCTCACAGCGGATGACGCGGCTCGGGAGCGTGCTCCGCGGCGTCGGGCTGGCCGGCCTGCTCGCCGTCGTCGTCGCCGGGCTTCTCGACGGCACGTCCGGAACCCGCAACGTGGCCCCAGTGCTCGTCTTCGTCTATTTCTGGCTGGTCGTGCCGTTCGTGGCGGCGGTCGCCGGCGACTGGTGGCAGTGGATGAACCCCTGGGCAACGATCTCCCACCGCCTCAATCGGACCCGCCCCGAGCGTGAGGATCTCGTTGCCCGATGGGGCGTCTGGCCGGCTACGGCGGCCTTCCTGGCGTTCACTTGGCTCGAGCTGGTCTCCCCTGACGCAAGCGACCCCAGGACTCTGGCGATCGCGGCCATCGTGTACACGGCCGTGGTGCTTGCCGTGGGCTACGTCGCCGGACCGCGCTCCGGGCTCCGGCTCATCGAGGCATTCCACACGTACAACGGGCTCATCGGTTCGATCGCACCACTCGACCTCGCGCCCGGGGATGCTCCGGAAGCATCGCGGATCTCGCGGCGCGGGTGGCTGCGGGGTCTGCCGGTCGTACCGGAGTGGCGCGGTCTGTGGGCGTTCGTGGTCGCCATGATCGGCACCGTCACCTACGACGGGCTGTCCTCGACGGAGCTGTGGCGCGACCTGTTCCCAGACGTGCGCCGCGAGGTCTGGTTCGGAACCTTGGCGCTGCTCGGCATCGCCGCCCTCGTCGGAGCCTTGTACTGACTGGCGTCGTGGAGCGCCGCCCGCATCGCCGGTACGGGCTCGACCGCCTCGCGGGTCGCCGCCCGGTTCGCCCACACCCTCGTGCCGATCGGCCTCGCCTATGCCGTGGCCCACTACCTGACGCTCGTGCTCTTCGAGGGGCAGCTTCTCTTCGCCGCGGTGAGCGACCCGTTCGGACAAGGGTGGGATCTGTTCGGCACCGCCGATTGGTCGGTCAACTTCTTCCTGTCGCCGGAGGCGGTGTGGTACGTGCAGGTCGCGACGATCGTTGCCGGGCACGTGGCCGGGGTGGTCCTCGCCCACGACCGCGCCCTCGCCGACTTCGACACCGAAGTTGCGGTGCGCACGCAATATGCGATGCTGGCGCTCATGGTCGCCCTCACGTCCCTCGGCTTGTTCATCCTGGCGGGCTGAGCCATGGCCGTATTGCTCGCCAGCTGGGTACTCGCCCATCAGGGCGGCTGGGATGAGCTGCTGATGTTCGGCATCCCGATCATCCTGGCCGTCGTGGGCGTCCGTTGGGCGGAACACCGCGCGAAGTCGCGCCGTGCGAACGACGACGACAAGCACTGAGGAAACTCGTGCACGATCCGCCCTCAGCGCCTAGCCTTTCGATGTATGGGGAAGTGATGATCGCCGCAGGAGCAACCGGCAACAGGCTCTGCGCGCTGCGACCAATGGTCAGGGATCTCGCGAAAGGGGGCGACCCGCAAACATCGAAGATGCGTTCTTCCGCGTCGATCCACCACGGAGGACACACCGACGGGGAGGGGAAACCCGAGAGGAAGGGGCACTCAACGTGTCGCGAAGAATTCTTGTACTGATCGCATCCGCCGCTCTGGCGCTTGCGACACTCACACCGGCCCAGGCATCGTCAGACCTCCAGGTCCCTGACGATCTTCAGGTCTCCGACGATGTGGCGGCAGCGATCGCCGCCGCCAAATCCGAACAGGTCTACCTGGTCATCATGACGGACAAGCCCGTCAGCGCCTACGACGGCAGCGTCGCCGGCTACGCGGCAACACGGCCGGCGCGCGGAGACAAGGTCAACCCGAATTCGAAGGCAGCGCAGAAGTGGGCCAAGAAGCTCGAGGCCTCTCACGAAAGCGCCATGGCCTCTGTTGGGTTGGACGGCTCCGACCGGCTGTACGACTACGCGGTCGCCGTCAACGGCTTTGCGGCCTTGATGACCGAGCAGCAGGCAGCGAGCTTGCAGGCCCGAGACGACGTGCTGTTCGTCGTACCCGACGAGGTGCGGCAACTCACCACCGACAGCTCATCGGACTTCCTCGGCATCAACGACGGTGCGGGTCCGGCAGCCATGGGGTACACGGGTGAGGATGTGGTGGTCGGCATCATCGACACCGGCATCTGGCCCGAGCACCCGAGCGTCGCCGACGACGGCAGCTACGGTCCGGCGCCCGACGGTTGGTCCGGAACTGGATGTGAGTTCGGCAGCGCCGTCCCCGGCGCGCAGGCATTCAATGCGAATGATGCCGACTTCACCTGCAACAACAAGCTGCTGGCGGCGAAGGCCTACGGTCTCGCGTTCCACGGCGGAACCGGGATCGGCCTCGATCCGGGCTCGTACATCTCCGCCCGTGACGAAGACGGTCACGGCAGCCACACGGCGACGACCGCAGCCGGCAACGCAAACGTTGCCGCATCGATCCAAGGCAGCGATCTCGGCACGGTGTCGGGCATCGCTCCGCGAGCGCGCGTCTCGGTCTACAAGGCCTGTTGGAGCACCTCGCCGGTATCGGGTGGCTGCACCACTGCCGACCTGGCCGCGGCGATCGACCAGGCCGTTGCCGATGGTGTCGACGTGATCAACTACTCGATCGGCTCGAGCGCGTTCTCGATCGGCGCAGACGACATCTCGTTCCTGTTCGCAGCTGACGCCGGCGTCTTCGTTGCCACGTCGGCCGGCAACAGCGGCCCGGGACCGAACACGGTGGGCTCGCCGGCGACCGTTCCTTGGATCACGTCGGTCGGCGCCAACACGCAGGCCCGGGATTTCCGGGGCACCGTCACCCTCGGTGACGGTTCGGTGATCGAGGGCGTGACGCTCACCGGCGGGACGAGTGAACTCCCGCTGGTCGACTCGGAGGACCTCGGCAACACGCTGTGCGACCCGAACGCCCCGTTCAGCGAGGACGTCACCGGCAAGATCGTGCTCTGCCAGCGTGGAGCATTCGCTCGCGTGGCCAAGAGCCAGGCGGTTGCCAACGCCGGCGGTGCGGGCATGATCCTGTTCAACCCGGCGCTGAGCACGCTGAACACGGACAACCACTACGTGCCTTCGCTGCACATCGACCATGTCGATGGTCCCGCGGTGAAGGCGTACGTCGACGCCGCCGGTTCGGGAGCGACGGCTTCGCTCAGCGGCGGAGCCGCGGTCGAGGCACAGGGCAGCGTGATGGCTGCGTTCTCCTCGCGGGGCGCCAACCGCCAGTCGGCGGACATCATCAAGCCGGACGTCACTGCACCTGGCGTCAACATCCTGGCCGCCAACACGCCGACGGCGCTGCTCGGCTCGCCGGGTGAGTACTTCCAGGCGATCAGCGGCACGTCGATGTCCAGCCCGCACGTGGCCGGATCGTTTGCGCTGCTGAAGCAGGCGCATCCCGACTGGTCAGCGGCGATGGCGAAGTCGGCGCTGATGACGACGGCTCGCCAAGACGTCGTCAAGGAAGATGGTGTGACGGCAGCCGATCCGTTCGACATGGGCGCCGGTCACGTCGACTGGTCGCGGCCGGCGGTCGCACCGAGCAACCCGCTGGAGCCCGGTCTCGCATACGACGCCGGATTCCTCGACTACCTGGCCTACATCTGCGGTGCGTCTCCGGCGAACATCAGCCAGGGGACATGCGACTTCCTCGAAGCCGTCGGCTTCTCGTTGGATCCGAGCGATCTCAACCTCGCATCCATCGGCGTTGGCGAGTTGGTGGGCACGCAGACCGTGACCCGCACCGTGACCGCGGTAACGGGCGTGCGTGGCAACATCGTGTTCCACCCGACCGTCGACGCGCCGGACGGCTTCGACGTGACCGTGTCACCGTCCAGTCTGAAGCTGCGACATGGGGAGACGGGCACATATACGGTGACCATGTCGAACGACGGCTCGGCGGCACTCGGGCAGTGGGAGTTCGGATCACTCACCTGGAGGGGCGGCGGCTTTGACGTCTACAGCCCCATCGCGGTGCGTGCCTTCGAGTTCGCCGGCCCGGAGGAGCTCGACGTCACCGGCACGAGCGGCTCCGCGAGCTTCGACGTGCAGTTCGGATACGACGGCTCGTACACCGCGGCCCCACACGGGCTCGTTGCGGCGAACGAGACCCCAGGCTCCGTCGTCGATGACCCGGCGAACAACATCAACGTTGCGTTGGGTACCGGGGTGGGAGTGACGTTCCACTTCATCGGCGTTCCCGAAGGCACGGCGCACACACGGTTCTCGCTGTTCGACGACTACACGGACGGGAACGACGATCTCGACCTGTACGTCTTCGACTCGAGCGGATCGTTCATCGGAGGGAGCGGATCTGGAACGTCGGCAGAGCAGGTCGACGTGCCGCTGCCGGGCGACACCTTGTACATCGTGGTTGTCCACGGTTGGCAGACCGACGGACCGGACGCGAACTACACGTTGTTCGACTGGTCCGTGCCACTCGCCTCGGGCGGGAGCCTGGTTGTCGACTCGGCGCCGACATCGGCAACGGTCGGCGGATCGGGCACCATCGACGTGAGCTGGTCCGGACTGGCGGCCGGCACGAAGTACCTGGGTGCGGTCTCGCACTCGGGTCCCGCCGGCCTCCTTGGCCTGACGCTCATCGACGTGCACTAGCCGTCCCGATCGTACGAACTGTGGGGCGCCCCCAGTGGGCGCCCCACACGCGTTCGGCGCCACCAGGACCCGACTACCGTGGCGGGTGCCGAGTGATCTCCGGGAGGCCGACCGTGACGCAGACCATCGAACCGGGCACCACGAGCGACGAGGCGCGAGTACTCGACCTGGTCGACAAGCTCGTCGCAGGACACGATCCGAAGGGCGACCGCTACGACTTCATGGGCGCCCAGTTCGACCTGGGCTTGGCATGGGTCCACTTCCCGGAGGGTCACGGCGGTCTCGGGCTGCCCATCCAGCTCCAAGAAGTCATCGACGAGCGGCTCGACCAGGTCACCGAGCACCGGCCGTCGTTCTTCCACATCATCGGCCACGGCATGGGCGCCCCGATGCTCCTGACCCACGGCACCGAGGAGCAGAAGAAACGCCACTTGCGTCCGCTCTTCACCGGCGAGGAGGTGTGGTGCCAGCTCTTCTCCGAGCCGGGCGCCGGCAGCGACGTCGCCGGCCTCTCGACCCGGGCGATCAAGGACGGCGAGGAGTGGGTCGTCAACGGGCAGAAGGTGTGGACCACGGTCGCCCACGTGTCCAAGTGGGGCATGTTGGTCGCCCGCACCGATCCCGACCTGCCCAAGCATCAGGGCATGACCTATTTCCTGATGGACATGGAATCAGAGGGCGTGGAGGTGCGCCCGCTGCGGCAGATCACCGGCGAAGCCGAATTCAACGAGGTCTACATGACCGACGTCCGCATCCCCGACGAGCAGCGAATTGGCGATCGCGGCGACGGCTGGAAGGTGTCGCTGACCACGCTGATGAACGAGCGCGTCGCGATCGGCGCCAACCCGACACCCCGCAACTCGGGCCCGATCGGCGACCTGCTCGAGGTCTGGAAGGAACGCGGCGGCACGGAGGACGACCGGGAACGGGTCATGGAGGTGTGGGTCGAGGCCGAGGCGGCCCGCCTCACCAACCTGCGGGCGTACGAGAACCGCACCGCCGGGACGCCGGGTCCGGAGGGGTCCACGTCGAAGCTGGTCTACGCCGAGCTGAACAAACGGATCTATGAGCTGGCGACCGACCTCATGGGACCCGACGGGATGCTGTACGACACGTACGAGTTCATCCAGCCTGAGTCCCCCGAGGACATGCCCCAGGACATCCGGCGGCGCTTCCTCCGGGTGAGGGCCAACTCGATCGAGGGCGGCACCTCGGAGATCATGAAGAACATCCTGGGCGAACGGGTGCTCGGCCTCCCCGGCGAGCCGCGCGTCGACAAAGACCTCCCTTGGGCAGACGTCCCCCGGAGCTGAGCCCACCGCGCACACACACCACCGGCCGTACGTCCCTGCTCGAGCTTCCGCGGCCGAAGCGGTACCGCGTTCCGGACGATTCCCGTGGCCCCCCCGCACCACCACTTGACACCTCGTCACCGGTGTTTGTATGTTTAGTAACAATACTTAGCCCCCTTCCCGACCCAGGAGCGCAGGTGCGGGATCACAGCCTCGACAAGGCCACCCTCGAGGACACGCGGCGTCAGAACCGCATCCTCGTCCTGCGCATCGCCTACGAGCAAGGGGAGATCACGCGGGCCGACATCGCTCGTCAGACAGGCCTCACCCGCGCCACCGCCTCGGCCATCGTCGGCCAACTGGAGGACGAGGGCTTCCTTCGCGACATGGGGACGGTCGAATCCACCGGGGGCAAGCCTCCCACCCTCTTCGAGTTCGTTCCTTCGGCACGCGGCGTCATCGCGCTGGACCTGAGCCGCCAGCCCTTCGTCGGTGCGATCCACGACCTACGAGGCGACATCATCGATCGGGAGACGGCCTCGGCGAGCGGCCTCACCGGCGCCGCCGCGCTTGCCGAGGCCCGACGGATCGCCGCCGTACTGGCCGAGCGGGCCGCGATGCCCATCATCGGCGTCGGCATCGGAGCCCCCGGCATCATTGACGATGGGGGCTGCGTTCGTACGTCGGCCAACCTCGACTGGACCAACGTGGCGCTGGCGTCGACGGTCGGAGACGCCACCGGGCTCCCGGTGCGCGTGGACAACGACACCGGGTTCGCCGCGCTCGCCGAGTACGCGTCTCGCGACGTTGTCACCGGCAACCTGATCCTGATCGAGCTCGCCGTCGGTATCGGCGCCGGCATCGTGCTCAACGGTGCGATCCATCGCGGCGACGCCTCTGCCGCAGGCGAGATCGGCCACCTCGTCGCCGACCCCGGCGGTGGAACCTGCACCTGCGGAAACGAGGGCTGCCTCGAGACGGTCGCCGGGCTGCCCAGGGTGCTTGCCGAGGCAGGCGCCGAGGTCGTCGA
>JBFFFX010000028.1:0-13091 GCA_041557775.1 Acidimicrobiia bacterium
ATGCGGGAGGGAGCCCCTCCCCGGGTCGAGGTCCGGATCGCCGGCGTCGGCGGTCAGGGGGTCAAGCTCTCCGGGACGATCCTCAGCGAGGCGGCCGGACTCGGCGAGGGCCTGTGGGCGACGCACTATGGCGAGTACGGCTCGGCGACGCGCGGAGGACCCTCGAAGGTGGACATCGTGATGGGTGCCGAACCCATCACCTATGCCGGCGCCGACCGCCCGGACGTGCTCGTGCTGCTGAGCAAGGGAGCCGCCCAGGCGAACCTGCCCTCCCGGCAGCCGTGGACCCGCGTCGTCGTCGACGAGGGCAGCGTCGATCCTGTGCCCGAGGGCGCCCTCGAGGTGCCGATCGTGCGGTTGGCCCGAGAGCACACCGGCAAGCCGATCGCGTCGGGCGTCACCTCGCTCGGCTGCGTCGCCGCCCTCAACGACGCGGTCTCCCTCGAATCTGTCATGGCTGCGGTGCGCCGGCGAGTGCCCGGTCGCGCCGTCGAGTCCAATGAGGCGGCGCTGATGGCCGCCTACGAGTACACGAGCAAGCTGATCGGAGGAACAACATGACGAGCAGAGTGGTCGTGATCGGTGGCGGCTGGTCGGGATGCTCGGCGGCGCTGGCCGCAAAGAAGGCCGGTGCCGATGAGGTGGTCATCGTCGAGCGGACCGACGACCTGCTCGGCTCGGGGCTCGTCGGTGGGATCATGCGCAACAACGGTCGCTACACCGCGGCCGAGGAGATGATCGCCCTCGGCGCAGGAGAGCTGTTCGAGGTGTGCGACGCCCACTCCCGTCACCGCGACTTCGAGTTCCCGGGCCACAAGCATGCTTCGCTCTACGACGTCAACACCATTTCGTGGGGCGTGCGCGAGGAGCTGCTGAAGCACGACATCGAAATCTGGCTGATCAGCAGGGTGACCGAGATCACGAGCACCAACGGTTCCATCGACGGCATCGTCTTGGAGAGCGGGATGCGGCTCGAGGGGGATGTCTTCATCGACGCGACGGGCACCTCGGGGGCACAGAGCTACTGCACGGACAACGGCAACGGCTGCGTCATGTGCATCGTGCGTTGCCCCACGTTTGGCCCGCGCGTGAGCATCACCGGGCTCGCCGGCGTGGAGGAGAGGGTGGGTCGGAAGGGTGACGGCTCGATTGGTGCGATGAGCGGGTCGTGCAAGCTCAACAAGGACACCATGGATCCTCAGCTCCGGGAGGAGCTGGACGAGAAGGGCCTCGTCGTCGTTCCGCTGCCCGAGCGCCTCGTGAACCTGAAGAAGCTCGGTGCCAAGGCTTGCCAGCAGTACGCCACCGCGGCCTACGCCGAGAACGTGATCGTGCTCGACACGGGTCAAGCCAAGTTGATGACGTCCTACATGCCCCTGCATGAGTTGCGCCAGGTGCCCGGCTTCGAGCGCGTACGCTACGAGGACCCGTATTCGGGAACGGTGGGTAACTCGATGCGCTACGCCGCACTCTCGCCCCGCGACGACAACATGCGGGTCGTCGGGGGCCCGGACAACCTGTTCTGTTGCGGCGAGAAGGCAGGGCTGCTGGTCGGGCACACGGAGGCCATGGTCACCGGGACCCTCGCCGGACACAACGCGGTGCGACACCTCGCAGGGGAAGACCTGCTCGAGCTGCCGGGGACGATCGCGGTGGGCGACGCCATCTCGCACGTGCGCCAAGCGATGGACACTCCGGCGGGCATGACGAAGAAGTACACGTTCTCCGGGTCGGTCTACTTCGCCCGCATGAAGGAGCTGGGCCTGTACACGATCGATCGCAGCGAGATCGCCGCAAGAGTGGAGAAGGCCGGCATGACGAACGTGTTCGGCAAGCTCGTGGCGGCAGCCGTCTGATGTCGTACATGATCACCGCCGAGTGCATCAACTGCTCCGCGTGCGCCATGGAATGCCCTGTGCGGGCCATCACCCCCGGTCCGAGCCAGTACGAGATCAACCCGGGGATCTGCATCGAGTGCGAGGGGTACTACCCCGTCGCCCGCTGCAAGTGGGCATGCCCGGTCGATGCCTGCGTCCCCGAGCGGGCCCACTACCTGGAGCGAAGCGCGACGATGGCCAACAAGGGCGCCCTACCCGTCGTCGTGACCCGTGCCCACCCGGCAGGCGAGCTCGCCGGAGTCACGTGATGAGCGACGGTATGAGCGTCGAAGAGGCCGAGCGGCTGCAGGCCCACCTCGACCTGCTCGAGCGCCGACAGCGGGTGATCACCAACAAGGAGGCCTTGCGCGAACTCCAGTACGAGGCGGCCGAGGTGCGATGGCGGCTCGGGCTCATCTCCGACGAGGAGTTCGCCGAGTTCGAGGAGTTCTACGACGGCTTCATGTTCGACTTTTGAGCGCGGCGGCTCGTATCGATGACGGCACGGAGTTGCACGATCGTCGGTTCCGGCGTGTCCGGGCTCACCAGCGGGATACGACTGCGCGAGGCGGGCTGGGACGCCCACATCGTCGCCAGGGAGCCGCCGCTCGACACCGTTTCGGTCGTTGCCGCCGCGGTGTGGACCACCACGGAGTCGGAGCCGGTGGCGAGGACCAGGCCGTGGGCGCTGCGGAGCCGCGAGGTGTTCGCCGAGCTGGCGGGGGATCCGGCGACGGGTGTCGTTCCCCTGCGGCAACTGGAGCTGGAGCGCGTGGATCCGGGACGTTCGTGGTGGGAGGACACACCGTGGGCCACCCGGGTGCCGCCTGCAGACCTCCCCGCCGGCTATGCGGCGGGGTGGGTCGTCGACGGGTTCATGGTCGAGCCCCCGATCTACTTGCGGTGGCTGGCGGAGCGATTCGGCAGTCTCGGCGGTGAGATCAGGCTCGGCGAGGTCGATGCGCTCGAGGACCTCGAGGGGCTCGTCGTCAACTGCTCGGGTCTGGGCTCGAGGAGGCTCGTGGGAGATACAGGGCTGCATCCCATCCGCGGGCAGGTGGTCGCCGTCGACAATCCAGGCATCACCGACGCGATCGCCGACGAGTCGGACCTCGCCAGGATCGCCTACATCTACCCGCGTTCGAGGGAGGTCATCTTGGGCGGGGTACGCGAGTCCGGCCGCACCGAGCCGGCTCCCGACGAGGCGACCACGCAGCGCATCCTGGGTGACTGCGCCGCGCTCGACCCGCGCATCGCGGCGCGTCCGGTGGTGGGAGTGCGCGTCGGCCTCCGCCCGGGGCGGCACGAGGTGCGCGTGGACCAGGAGGTCTCGCCGTCGGGCGCGCCGGTCATCCACAACTACGGGCACGGCGGCTCCGGCTACATCCTCTCGTGGGGCTGCGCAGAGGAGGTCGTAGCGCTCGCAGGGAATCCACGCTGATCAGCCGTGTCCGTGCCACGTCTCGTGCACGGCGAGCCACCGGCAGCCATTGGGCGCAGCGTCGTCCGCGGTGAACACCACCGTGCTGACTCGAGTCGTGCGGCCCTGCGGCGTGTCGTGATGCTCGCGATAGCGCCCGACCGTGAAGGTTGGGCTCGCTGCGATCTCGCTGAATCCATCCACCACGATGGTGAGGTCGGGCCGAGCGCCGTGGGCGGCCACGATGCCCCGCAGCACCGTTGCGCGGTCGCGAACGGAACCATCCGGCGAGATCAGCGTGAAACCGGGATCCAGCACAGTGGCGAGTCTGGCCAAGCCGTCTTCCCCGGCTGCGCCGCGGAACCACCGCATGAAGAACCGATGGAGGTCCTCCACCTCCCGCTCCCACGTCATGAGCGCAGTATCGCACCAGCGCCCATTCGTGCCCTACCGTGCGGCACATGAGCACCACATCCTTGCTGGCCGGCGTCCGCGTCCTGGACTTCGGCCGCTACATCGCCGGCCCCTACTGCGCCGCGCTTCTGGCAGGACTCGGCGCCGAGGTGATCCGGATCGAGCGGATCGATGGCGGTGAAGACCGCTACTTGCTCCCGCTGGCGGATGGCGCCGACGGTGGAGCGCTGTTCCTTCAGGTCAACCAGGGCAAGCGAGGAATGACCCTCGACCTGCGCGCTGCGGGCGCAAGAGAGGTGGTGCGTCGCCTGGCCGCCAACGCCGACGTCGTGGTGGCGAACTTGCCCGGCCCGTCGCTGGAGGCGCTTGGGCTCGACTATCCGTCGCTGTCCGCCATCCGCGCCGACATCGTCTTGACGACAGTCTCGGCCTATGGGTCGGGACCGGGGCCGTGGTCGGGCCGTCCGGGGTTCGACGGCGTCGGCCAGGTCATGTCCGGTGCGGCCTACATGAGCGGCGGGCCCGAGCTTCCTGTGAAGAGCTACGTGCCGTGGGTCGACTTCCTGACCGCATCGCTGGCCGCCCTCGGTACGCTCGCAGCGCTCGTGGACCGGTCCCGCACCGGAACCGGTCGCCACGTCGAAGGCTCGCTGCTCGCCAGTGCGCTCACCGTGGGAAACAGCACGTTGATCGAAGAGGCGGTGACGGAAGTGGGCCGCGTGGCGACACACAACCGTGCCCAGGTCGCGGCACCGGCCGACGTGTTCGCGACGCGCGACGGATGGATCATCGTCCAAGTCGTGGGCGCCGGCCTGTTTCGGCGCTGGGCGCGGCTCGTCGAGCGCGCCGACCTGATCGACGAGGGCCGGTTCGCCACCGATGCCCAGCGCGGGAAGCATCGCGACGAGCTGTGCGAGATCATGGCTGCGTGGTGTTCGTCGAGGACCAGCGAGGAAGCGCTGGCTGCCCTGGCCGGTGCCGGTGTCCCCGGGGCACCGGTGCTCTCGCCGGCGGAGACGCTCATCCATCCCCAGGTAGCGGCCCTCGGGCTGCTGGCGCCGACATCGTATCCCGGTATCGACGCCGCGATCCCGACGGCGGGGTTCCCCGTGAGACTCGGGTTCGAGGATGTGGGCGCAGCGCGACGGGCGCCCCGGCTCGGTGAGCACACCGATGAGATTCTCCGGGAGGTCGGGTTCGACGCGGCCGAGATCGCAACGCTGCGGCGAGACGGCGTGGTGTGAGCGGAGCCGCAGGCCGGGCGAAACTCTAGAGTCCGCAGCCGGATGGGCGCGACATCCGGACCTGGCTTCCGCCAGGACTCGTTTCGAGGCACCGGCAGGAGGCAGCATCAGCCACCGATCGGGGACTCGCTGCGAAGCTGCGTGTCGTAGTAGCGGGAAGACGCCGCGTGGATCCCTTGCGCACCGGCGGTCGCCAGGTGCGGCCACGAGAAGGAGGACGATGACAAAGGGACAACGGGACATGCGCCCCCGGCCGGTCCCGAGATCGGTGTGGGTGCTCGTGCTGCTCTTGGGCGTCGTCGGCGCCGGCGCCGGGGTGTGGGGGCTGTCGCACGAGCAGGACGATTTGACGGCGCGGGCGCAGCTCGCCCTCGCCCAGGCCGGCTACGACGACGTCGTTGTCGTGTTCGACGGCCGCGATGCGAAGGTCAGCGGCGACGTCGCCACCGATGCGGACGCGACCGCGGTAGAGGACCTCGTGTACCGGCTGCGCGGCGTCCGGCGCGTTGACGTGGCCGGCGTGCGCTTTGCGGCAACGGCCGAAGCACCCGCCGGCGGGGACGGTACGACCGACACCACGGCAGCCCCACCTGCTCCCGCAAACGTGGTCGTCGACGTCGACGGCGGTGTGGCCGCACTGCAAGGCCTGGTTCCCACGCAGGCCGCTGCTGAGGCCGCGGTGGCTGCCGCGCAAGTGGTCTTCGGTGCGGAGAACGTCATGAGCGTGATCTCGGTCGACGCAGATGCGACGCAGCCGGAATGGCTGGACTCCTTGTCCGGGATCGTGGCGGGTCTCGAGGGCCTCGACACCGGTACAGCTCAGATCGCAGACGGCGGCGTCGTTCTCACCGGCGTGCTGCCCGATGTGGAGAGCGCCGAGGCGATTGCAGAGGCAGTCACCATGGCGACCTCGTTGCCGGTCGACAACCGGCTCGACGTGCTGGGACCGCCCGAATTCGGTGCATCCGCAGAGGGCGATGCGATCACGCTGTCCGGCACACTGCCAGGGCAAACGGACGTTGCTGCCGTCATCGCCGCCGCCCAAGCGCAGTACGGCTCGGTGGACAACCAGCTCACCGCAGGCACCGTACGACGATCCGATTGGGTGGATCAACTTCCGGAGCTCTTCCCGGCCACGGCCGGATGGGAGTCGTGGACCGTCGAGCTGACGGACGAGGACGCCGTCTTCGAGGGATTCGCACCGAGCGCCGATGCGCTGGCTTCACTGCGCGACGACTACCTGGCAGGGCTCGGTATCCCGACGCTCGAGCTCGACGCCGAGGTCTTGCCGGAGGTTGTGGCAGCCGACATCACTGCGCTTCTGGAAGGGAGTGCGACGTTCGAGATCGGAAGCACCAGGCTGTCGCCGGACGCAACTGGATTGCTCGATGAGGTGATCCAAGTTCTCCAGGCCAATCCGGCGACGTCGGTGACCGTCGAAGGACACACAGATGATCGCGGCAGCGCCGCAGGCAACCTCCAGCTGAGTCAGGATCGCGCCCAGGCAGTCGTGGACTACCTCGTCGCCGGAGGGGTCGACGCCTCCCGCCTGAGCGCCGTCGGCTACGGCGAGGACCGCCCGATCGCCGACAACGGCACGGCCGACGGCAGGGAACAGAACCGCAGAATCGAGTTCGTGGTGAACACGGAAGGAGATGGTTGATGCGCGGCACCTCGTACGCAATCGCCGAGATCATCTGGTGGTTGGTGGCCGCCGCAGTCATCGGTGTGTTCATCGGATGGATATTGCACCGGTGGTTGTCACGCCGGCAGGCGGACAGCGAGTGGCGGGAGCGTTTCGAAGCGGAAGCGAAGAAGGTCGCGCAACTCGAGGTCGACCTGGAGACGCGGGCGACGACGATCGCGAAGCTCGAAGAGGACGTCGCCGGCGTGCAGCGCGATGTGACCGCAAAGGGTGAGGAGCTGTCCGCCGCCGGCGACCGGATCGACGAGCTCTCTGCGGAGCTCGACTCCGCCCACGAGCAGGTTGCCCGCATCGACGGTCTCGAAGCCACGATCGCCGCGAAGGACGGCGAGATCGGCAGCTTGCACACGGAGCTGTCCGGACGCGACGCAACGATTGGTGAGCGCGACACGACGATCGGCGAGTTGGAAGCGGTCGTGGAGCAGCGGGACGCGGGCATCGCCGGGCTGCAGGGCGAGGTGGAGGCGGCTCACGGTGAGCTGGCGCAGGCGTCGGCGGAGGTCGCCCGCATCGGAGGCCTCGAAGCACGCATCGATGAGCGGGATGCGACGATCGGTGAACTGGAGCGCCAGCTTGCCGCCACCGGCGGTGCCGTCGCGCACGCTGCGGACCTCGCGACGCGTCTTGGCGAGCGTGAGGCGCGTATCGGAGAGCTGGAGGGGATCGCCGGGGCCCAGGCCACGCAGCTCGCTGAGTTGGCGGCCGAGTTGACGGCGTGCACCGAGCACACGTCGTCGCTCGAAAGCCAACTCGCGGCCCAAGGGCCGGCGGTCGAGGTGCCGGACAAGGAGACTGCGACGGCGATGGTCGCACAGATTGCCGTACGGACCCGCGGCCTGGGACCCCGCGTCGATGACGACCTTAAGAAGATCCACGGGGTGGGTCCCAAGCTGGAGAAGCTGCTGAAGGGCTTCGACATCACCAGCTTCCGCCAGGTCGCCAACTTCGCGACTGAGGACATCGCATTCGTGACGGCGGCGCTGGAGGCGTTCCCCGGCAGGATCGAGCGTGATGACTGGATGTCGAGCGCCGCTGCCGAACACCTGAAGAAGTACGGCGAACCCGCCTGAAGGGAGGCGCGCGCGGAGGGCGAGCGCTGTTCCCCACGCCGGGTCGGTGCCGATCCGGAGTTCCACGATGTGGTACGGTGCCGCGTCGTGGTGCTGCCGAGTCGTGTCGCACCTCGAGCCCGCGAATCGCCGGGTATGAGCGAGAGCATTGCCGGGACGACATGAATCGTGTCCAATCCATCGACCGGGCGTTTCAAATCCTGGAGCGGATCGCCACCGCCGAGCTCGGTCTGACCGAGATCGCCGAAGATGTTGCCCTGCCCAAGTCGACGGTCGCGCGGCTGCTCTCCACCCTGGCGTCCATTGGGGCTGTCGAGAAGACCGGCAAGGCAGGGACGTATCGAATTGGCGATACGGTGCGGGGCTTGGTTGCCGGCGCGCCCACGACGGCCGATCTCGTCGTCCATGCCCGGCCCTACCTGCGGGCGCTGGCGCGTGAGATCGGCGAGGACGCCGGCGTCAGCGTGCCGGTTCGGGCGGGCATGCACTACGTCGCCCAGGAGAACGCAAACAACGACATCTTGGTGAAGGACTGGACCGGCTTCGTGGGTCCCTACCACCTGGTGCCGGCCGGGCTCGTCACGCTGGCCTGGGCGACGAAGCCGGTGGTCGACCGCATACTCTCCGAACCGATGGAGGCGACGACGGTGAAGTCGGTGACGGATCCGGATGCGGTACGCGAGCGCCTCCGCGAGATCCGCCATCTCGGCTACGCGTGGGTCCACGGCGAGTTCTCCGACGAGCTGAACTCCATTGCGGCGCCGGTCATCGGACTGTCGGGCGTCATCGGAGCGATCGGCGTTCACGGCCCCGCCTATCGCTTCCCCGAGCTGGGCCATGAGGAGGCCATTGCGGCGCGCGTGGTCGACGCCGCCGACCAGCTCTCCGCGGCCTACCGGCGCGCCGGCTGACCGTCGCTGCGCGTCGCGTCGAGGTTCGTGCCGCGCCCGTTTCGCCTCCCCAGCCTGGCCAAGTGGATGACCAGCGCGCCGGTGCGGGCGGGGACCTGGACGAACCGCCGCTGTGCCGAGATCGGGAGACCGCGCCGTACGCTGATCCGACCGACGGCAAACACGGCAATGGCGGCGTACTCGACGGCGAGTGCCCAGAACAGACCCGGCGGACCCGCGGCAGCGATGGCCGCCGAGGCGACGAGGGGGCCGACGATGGCGCCGACCCCGGCGACGAACACGAACAACGCGCTGACCGAGATCGCCGTGCCGACGGGGACGTGGTCGTTGATGTGGCTGAGCGAGACGGAGTACACGGGAAACGTGAGACCGCCGAACACGAAGACGGCGACAAGCACGGCGTTTCCCAGCGGGTCGAGCATCGCGAGCACCACGGCGAGTCCGGTTGCCAGCGCCGTGACGAGAAGCACTGCGCGACGGCGATGGATCCGGTCGGAAAGCGCGCCGATCGGCCATTGGAAGACGACGGATCCGGCCACCAGCAGCCCCATGAACAGCGCGATCCGAGCCACGTTCATCCCCGCCCGAGCTCCGTAGACGGCGCCGAGGGCGAGCACCGCGCTGTGGGCCAGGCCAGCACCGAAGCCGCCGACGACCCCGAGCGGCGCTGCCTGCCAGATCTTCCGAACAGGGAGGTGCGGCACCCAGCGGAACTCCGGTGCCGATCGCACGGAGAGGGTGATCGGAAGCACTGCCAGGGAGATGAGCACGGAGGCGACGATGAACGGAGCGGCACCCGAGGTGTCGACGACGGCGAGGAGGACCTGCCCGCCTGCGATTCCACCCATCACGGCGATCATATAGATGGAGAGCAGCCGACCGCGGGTGTCGTTGGTTGCGGCGTCGTTGAGCCAAGCCTCCGCAACGATGTAGAGCCCGGCCATGGCGAAGCCGGAGAGCAGGCGCATCGCTGCCCAGAGCACCGGCTGTGCGGCGAGGGCATGGATGAGTGCCGTCGACGAGCAAAGCGAAGCAAGGGCGGCGTACACACGAATGTGCCCGACGCCCCCGATGACCCTCGGCACGATCCACGCCCCGCCAAGGAAACCGACGTAGTACATCGCCATGACGACACCGGTGACGCCGATGCCGAACCCGGCAAGCTCGGCGCGAATCGCAACGACCGTGCCGAGGAGACCCGTGCCCAAGAGCAAGAGGAGCACTGCGAACAGCAGTCCCGAGGCGCTGTGAGCCGCAGTCCGCAGCGGGGTGCTTGCTGCGCCTCGTCCGTTCGCGATCATCGCAACCTCCGCCGGGCCGTGCCGCGATCGGGTGAGCGGCGGGGGCACAATAGCTCCCGCTGCGACGGGCCCCGACGACCACGGCCGGACGCCCCGACCCCCCAGATCGGCGAGAGATCGGGCGTGTCCGCAGCTAGGGTGCCCTCCGGTTGTAAGCGCCTCGAACGTTGGAGTGAGCATGAGTGGTGTCCCGAGCGATCTCGAGATCGCGCAGCAGGCGACGATCGAGCCCATTGTCGACATCGCTCACCGCTACGGGCTCTCCGCCGCCGACCTCATCGCCTACGGCACGACCAAGGCGAAGGTCCATCTCGACGTCCTCAAGCGCATGGACGGCGGCCCCGTCGGCAAGTATGTCGATGTCACGGCCATCACGCCGACGCCGCTCGGCGAGGGCAAGACCACGACGACGATCGGCCTCGTGCAGGGCCTCGGCGCCCGGGGCCACAAGGCGATCGCCGCGATCCGGCAGCCGTCGATGGGTCCGACCTTCGGCATCAAGGGCGGTGCCGCCGGCGGCGGCTACTCCCAGGTCGTGCCGATGGACGAGTTCAACCTGCACCTCACCGGCGACATCCACGCGATCACCGCCGCGCACAATCTCGTGGCCGCCGCGATCGACGCCCGGTGGTACCACGAAGGCCGGCTGAGCGACGAGCGCCTGAGTGAGCTCGGGCTTGATCGGATCGGTCTCGATCCCAACAAGATCTCCTGGCGTCGTGTCGTCGACATGAACGACCGTGCGCTGCGCAACGTGATCGTCGGGCTCGGCGGTTCGGCGGATGGCCGGCCGCGGGAGACCGGATACGACATCACCGTGGCGTCCGAGCTGATGGCGATCTTGGCGCTCGTAGACGGAACGGACTACGCGACGGCGTTGCGCAACCTGCGCGAGCGCTGCGGCCGGGTCGTGATCGGCACCTCGAAGAAGGGGGCGCCGGTCACGCTCGAGGATCTCGGTGTCGCCGGAGCCGTTGCCGTGCTGATGAAGGACACGCTTCACCCGACCATCATGCAGACGCTCGAGGGACAGCTCGCCTTCGTTCATGCCGGGCCGTTCGCCAACATCGCCCACGGCAACTCGTCGATCCTCGCCGACCGCGTTGCGCTCCACCTCGGCGACTACGTCGTCACCGAGTCGGGTTTCGGTGCGGACATGGGGATGGAGAAGTTCTTCGACATCAAGTGCCGCGTGAGCGGTCTGAAACCGGATTGCGTGGTGCTGGTCGCCACGGTTCGGGCCTTGAAGACCCACGGCGGCGGACCGCGCGTGTTTCCGGGCCGCCCCCTCGACCCCGCCTACACCGAGGAGAACCTCGCGCTGCTGCGGGCCGGCCTCTCGAACCTCAAGGCCCACATCGCCAACGCCAAGCGCTACGGCGTCTCAGTAGTGGTCGCCGTCAACCAGTTCCCCACCGACACCAGTCACGAGATGGATCTGATACGGTCCGCCGCGATGGAGGCTGGGGCCTCTGCGGCCGTGACCTCGAACCACTGGGCAGAGGGTGGTGCGGGGGCCGCCGAGCTCGCCGCTGCCGTGGAGGCGGCGTGCGAGGAGCCATCGGCGTTCGATTTCCTCTATCCGCTCGACCGGTCGATCAAAGAGAAGATCGAGACGATCGCCACCGAGATCTACGGCGCCGCCGAGGTCGAGTACGCACCGACGGCTGAGCGGCAGATCGCCGAGTTCGAGCGCGCGGGCTTCGGCTACCTGCCGATCTGCATGGCGAAGACTCATCTCTCGATCTCCCACGATCCGGCCCTCAAGGGAGCGCCTACGGGATACACGCTGCCCGTTCGGGAGGTGCGGGCATCCGTGGGCGCCGGGTTCATCTACCCGCTGCTCGGGGAGATGCGCACCATGCCGGGGCTCGGCACCAAACCGGCCTTCATGAACGTCGACATCGACGATCAGGGGAACGTCGTAGGTCTCTTCTGAGTGAAGCGGCGCACCCACGCATGAGGCGGCGGTGGCTCCATGCTCGGGTGTCCACGTCGCGGGTGGCGCGGCGAGCTAGGGTCGAGTCGACTCCACGTGGGAGGGAGGTGATCAGATGCGAAGGGGAAGGTTGACCACTCCGCTCGTCCGGCGGGACGGCGAGCTGGCGCCCGCCACCTGGGACGAGGCGCTGGACGTCGCGGCCCGCGGCCTATTGGCGCACCGCGGCGAGCAGTACGGGATGTTCTCGTGCTCCAAGGGCACGAACGAGATGAACTTCCTCGCCCAGAAGTTCTCCCGGCTCGCCGCTGGGTCGAACAACATCGACTCCTGCAACCGCACCTGACACGCTCCCTCCGTCGCCGGTCTGGCGGCAGTGCTCGGAGCGGGTGGAGGCACTTCCTCGTACGAGGAGATCGAGACCACGGACGTGATCGTCCTGTGGGGATCGAACGCGCGCGAGGCGCATCCAATCTTCTTCCACCACCTCATGAAGGGTGTGCGCAACGGCGCCCGCATGTTCGCCGTCGACCCGAGGCGAACCTCGTCGGCGCAATGGGCCGAGAACTGGCTCGGCATCGACGTTGGCTCGGACATCGCCCTCGCCAACGCGGTGGGCCGCGAGATCATCGCCGCCGGCCTCGTCAACGAGGCGTTCGTGCGCCAGAGCACCTCCGGGTACGACGCCTACGTCGCCGCGGTCGACGAGTGGACCCTCGAGCGCGCCGAGCAGGTGACCGGCGTTCCGGGGACCGCGATCCGCGAACTCGCCCATGCGTATGCCTCGGCACCGACGGCGCAGATCTGCTGGACCCTCGGGATCACCGAGCACCACAACGCCACCGACAACGTGCTCGCGCTCATCAATCTGGCGCTGTTGACCGGCCATGTCGGTCGCTACGGCTCGGGTCTCGTTCCGATCCGCGGGCAGAACAACGTGCAAGGTGGCGGCGACATGGGGGCCCTGCCGAACAAGCTTCCCGGCTTCCAAAACGTCGAGGACCCGGTGGCGCGCGGCAAGTTCGAGGCGCTGTGGGGCCGCCCCGTGCCGGCAGATGACGGTCGCCACATCTCGCTCATGTTCGAGGCCATGGAGGCCGGCGAGATCAAGGCGTTGTACTGCATCGGCGAGAACCCAGCGCAGTCGGAGGCGGACGCCGGGCGCATCCGCCGGCTGCTCGAGGGGCTCGAGTTCATGGTCGTTCAGGAC
>JBFFFX010000029.1:0-12833 GCA_041557775.1 Acidimicrobiia bacterium
GAGGTCGTCGGCTCGCTGGTGGGCGCCGCCGGGATCGTGGTGACCACCGACTACGTGCGCGATGCCTTGGTGCAGCCGCTTGTCGAACTTCCGCCTGACCGATTCCTCGTGCTCCCGTGCGGTGTCGACGTGACCGAATTCCAACCAGCACCGTGGCCCGCGCTGCGCGCGAGATACGGTCTGCCCGACGACTTCGTGATCTGCCCGGGGGCGCTCACGCCTGCCAAGGGGCCGCAGAATGTGGTAGCTGCCAGTGTCCACTACGCAGACCTCGCACCGACCGTCTTCATCGGTGGTGGTGATCTCCGCCCTCGGCTCGAGGCCGAACTCGGGGATCGCGGAGTTTTCCTCGGTTTCGTGACCGATACCGAGAAGGCGGCTCTGATCAACGAGGCGACCGTGTTGGCGGCTGCTCCGGTGAAGCGGGAGCACTTCGGCATCATCTACATCGAGGCGATGGCGAGCGGCACGGTGCCCGTTGCGTATCGCGGAGGTGGTGTGGACACGATCATCACGCCGGAGACGGGAGTGCTGTGCGACCGTGATCCGGCGGCCCTCGGTCGCGCCGTGAGAAAGATGCTCGAGGCCCCGGAACGACGGCAGAGGCTGGCGGCGGCGGCGCGACGGCGCGCCGTAGCCGAGTACGAGGAGGCGGCGCTGGGACGTGCGTTCGCCGGGTGGCTCGAGACGGTTCGCCTCGGCCAGGACCGGTTCCGGCGGGACGCCGGCGCAGGAACTGGACCGCAACTCTCGACCGGGGAGCAACGACGGTGAGGGAGCGAAGAGTGTGAAGGAACGCGACGAAGCCGCGGTGCTCGCCGACCTCGAGCGAATGGTCGAGAGCGGAGAGCTCGTCGGCAGGGGCGACATGTTCATGGCCGAGGCCGACGGGCTGGTTCACCGCTTTCTCGCTACCGGCCGGTTCGGGATCGCGGACGACCCGTTCGGTGGTGACGATGCGTCGCTGCTCGCCGATGAGCACGCGTACTACCTGATGCTGTGGCGGCTCTTCGACCGCACGCCGGCGGCGCAACTCGCCGACTTTGCGATCAAGGTGCGCAGAATCCTGGCGCGCAAGGTCTTCAAAAGCATCGGTGACGACGTGATCTTCCATCACGACGTCTACATCCTCTCGGGCCAGAACACGACTTTGGGGAACGGTGTCTTCGTCAACCGGGGCTCGACGCTCGACGACCGCGGCCCGATCACGGTGGGCGACCACACCATGATCGCCGCCGGTGCGATCCTGACGACGCACGGCCACATCCTCGACGACTTCAGCAAGCCCCTGCCGTTTGGCGGGCGCACGATGGCTCCGATCACGATCGGCTCGAACACGGTGATCGGCTATCGGTCGGTCGTCATGCCCGGTGTCACGATCGGCGATCGGGTGATCGTGGCGTCGAACAGCGTCGTGACCAAGGACATCCCCGACCGGTGGGTGGTCGGGGGCTCTCCTGCGAAGAAGATCAAGGAGCTCGTGCCCCGCGACGAGTAGGTCGTCCGCGGCCGCCCCGCCGGACCGCGTGTTCCTCGGAGCCGGATTCAGGGTGGATGCTCTTCCGCCAGACGCGCTCGCCGCGAGGACGCCATTGCAGCTCGACAACGCAGCGGCGGCGCCGATCGCATCCGGGTGGCAAAGGGCCGTTCGCCGCCTTGGCCTCATCGGCTGTGCTGTCCGATGCTGGTGGGAGCACGTGGAGGTCGAGGTGACATGAGAGATCTGGTCGTGATCGGAGCCGGGCCGGTTGGTCTCGACGCGTCGGAAACCTGCACCCGGATCGGTGCGGCGCGCCGGGTTGCGTGGGTGGTCGACCCCGCGGACGCTGCTCGGAAGGAGGCCAGAGCGCTGCACTGCGGCGTCCGCTTCGCCGAGGCGCCGGATCAGCTACCGGATGCCGGCGGAGATGACGTCGCACTTGTGGCGTTCTCGAGTCGCGCCGATGCAACCGTGCCCGTGGCGCAGACGCTGCTCGGCAAGGGCTATCACGTCGTGACGTCGTGTGAGGAGCTGAGTGACCCCGCGGGGGCGTGGAGGGCAGAGCTCGGTGCATTGTGCCGCGCGACGGGCCGAACGCTGGCGGCGACCGGAGCCAACCCGGGCTTCGTGATGGACGTCTGGCCCCTGCAGGTCGCGGCGGGCGCCGTCGATATCGGGGCGGTCATCGTCACCCGCCGCGTGGACACCTCGAGGCGGCGTGCGCCGCTCGTTGCCAAGACCGGACGCGGCCTGGAGCAGCAGGACTTCCGGAGCCGGGCGGCGGCCGGCGAGGTCGGTCATGTCGGTCTCGGCGTGAGTACTCGGTTGCTCGCCGACGGCCTCGGCTGGCCGATCGACGCCGTCGCGGAGACCATCGAGCCGGTAGTCGAGGGTGACCTCGTTGCCGGTCTCCATCAGCGAGCGGAAGCGGCCGCCGGCGACCGCCGCATCGAGCTCGACCTCACGATGAGCTGGGGCCTCGCTGCGCCGGTCGACCGGGTGACGGTCGTCGGATCGCCACCGCTCAGCGTCGAGATCCAGGGCGGCTATCACGGCGACCGCGGCACGACGGCGCGCCTGGCACATGCCATCGGCGTGGTCGGCCGGCTGGAGCCGGCGTTGTACCTGCCGACGCAGTTGCCGCTGGCGCAAGGGACGTAGCCGCGCAGGCGGTTCCCGGCGGCACGGTGTGCCGTGCTCAGCGGCGCAGGTTCATCCCGCCGTGGACTCGTAGATGCAGAACTCGTTCCCCTCGGGGTCGGCCATCACCGTCCACGTCGGAAAGTCGCCTTCCTGATGGTCGCCGATCACGGCGCCGCCGAGGCCGACAACGTGCTCGGCGAACGCGGCGCGGTCGGCGACCTCGAGGTCCAGGTGAAGGCGGTTCTTGGCCGCGCGGGGCTCGGGCACGAGCTGGAAGCCGAGGTAGGGTCCCGACTCGCTGAGGCGGTCGAGATAGACGTACCTCTCGTCGCGATGCCGGACCGCCAGGCCGAGAAGCTCCGTCCAGAACGCCACGGCGCGGTCGAGGTCCACGGTGTCGTGCATGACCGCCGTGACGACGGCACTCTCGATCTCTGTCACGCCATCTTCCGCGAGGCATCGCGTGCGGCGGCACGGAGGTGTCCGACCATCTCGCGGCTCTTGGTCCTGATCGTGGTGAGGGCGTCGTCGGCAGCGTCGCGGGCCTGGTCGAGCTCCGGCCGAGCGGCTTCGAAGGCGCGTTCCAGATCTGTGAAGGCATCTCGTGCCTCCATCTCTGCCAGTTTGGCCTGGAGCCGCATGCGGTCGACGTGTCCTCGCCACGTGTCCAGTTGTCGGGCAGACGCGGCCCGGAAGGTGTCGGCGTCATCCGCCATCTCGGCTTCGACATCTGCCCACGCAGTGTGGACCTCGCTCTCGAGCCGATCGAAGGCCCGTCGAGTGCGATCGGATAGCGCTCGCCACTCCTCACCTGCAGCGGATCTCAGGTCGCGCAGCATGTCGGCGACGGCTGCTTGATCTTCCTTCAGCTCCGCAAGGAGCGCGCGGTGCGGTTCTCGCTCTACGCTGTCCCAGAGATCGACCTTGACTTCGAGCGCCTCGAGGCGCTCATTGATCTTGGCGGCCCGGGCGCCCAGCTCGGTACCGAGATCGGTCGGCGTCTGCGGGGAGACGGCGTTGGCCATGAGTCCTCCTCGTTGATCTCGTCTCGCGCCGACTATGACACTTCGCGGTCGGTGGCAATAGGGGCGAAGGACCGCGGACGCGGCTCTGCTTTGCGAGCAGCCTCAGAGAGCCGCCAGCGATGCGACCAGGAGCGCCTGTCCGAGGTGGTAGGTGAGGATGATGGCGAGCCGTCCGTGCCGCGTCGCAGTCACGAAGCGATTCCAGCCGAGGGTCGCATCGCTTCCGTAAAAGAGCAGCGCACCGGCCACGGCGAGGGGGGTGGCCGTCCCGAACGCAGCGATCACCATTCCCGAGATCGCGGCGACATACGCGGCCACCGGCAGTCGCAACGACCGCTCGGTGCGCGCCGCAGCCGTGACGATCCGGCGACCGACGAGCATCACTCCGCCGACGGCGACGAGAGCGCCCACGAGGAGGCCGCCGGTGCCGACGCCGGCGGCGGTCAACCCGGCGATGTAGGCCAGGTGGGCGAGCAGGAACGAAGCGAGCCCCGCTACGAACCGCTCCCGCTCCAACATGAGGAAGACGTCGCCGGCGAGGGACAGGACCAAGGCCACCGCGAACCACATGCGCAGGCCCGCCGAAGGACCCGGGATCACCAGCGCGGCGGCGAGCAGGGCGATCATGACCGCCGGCTTGGCGGCGTGTTCGAGCCGTCGATTCCTGGTGTGCACCGCCCACCAGTCGACGGTGGCCAGCGCGGCGGCCACGGCGAAGGCGGCGGCTGTCATCGGCTGCCCCCGCAGAAGCCCACGATCAACCGCGCCAGCGACCTCGCGACGACGTTGAGCTCTTCGATCGGTACGAACTCGTCCTCACGATGGGCCACGCGCGGGTCGCCCGGTCCGTACAGCACCGACGGAATGCCGCCGAGGTTGACCAGGTGCCGAAGGTCGGATCCGTACGGGACGCCCACCACCGGCGGCCGCTGCCCGGTGACCGCCGCATGCGCCTCTCGAACGGCGTCCACGATCGCGGCGTCGCTCGGGGTCTCCGCGGGGTGGAACTGGCCGCCCCACCATTCGACGACCGGCGGGTGTGACGCCAGCCACGGGTCGCCGGCCGCGGCGACGGCGACGGCCGTTTCGAAGTCGCGTCTGGCTTCGTTGGGGCTCTCACCCGGGGCGACGCCGTAGCGGCCCTCGCACACCAGCGTGTCGGGCACCGTCGACGCCCACTCGCCGGCGCGCACCGTGCCGATGGACAGCGCCAGCGGCAACTCGTATGCGGCGAATCGATCGTCGTTGAACGCAGCGTTCTTGCCGGCTTCCAGCTCGCGGAGGGCATCGAAGACGACCTGGAACTTCTCGACCGCGCTGACCCCTTCGGTACGGAGCGCACCGTGAGCCGGCGATCCGGGCACGGTGATGCGAAACCCGAGTGCACCGGCCTGGCTGACGGCGACGGTGCGATTCGTCGGTTCGACGACGACGGCGGCGTCCGCGGTGTGGCCCCTGACGAGCGAAGCCACCGTGCCCGCACCGCCGTCCTCCTCGCCGATCACCGAGGCGACCGAGACGGAGCCGGCGATGTCGATCCCGGCGTCGCGGACCGCCTTGACGGCGGCGATGGCGGACACCAAGCCGCCCTTCATGTCGCAGGCGCCGCGGCCGTAGACGCGATCGCTCGTCACGGTAGGACGCCACGGGGGCACCGACCACTGCGACTCGTCGCCGACGGGCACGACATCGATGTGCCCGTTCAGCATCAGCCGGGGACCGTCGCCGCGACCGGCCGCGCCGACGACGCCGCGCCCTGACGACCGTTCGATCTCTGCCGAGTAGTCGGGGTGGGTGCGGAGCGCTGCCATGTCGATGTCCCAGGCATCCACGGTCATGCCGATGCGGTCGAGCTCGGCGGCGACGCGTTCTTGGGCGGCGGTCTCCTCGTCGCCGAGGCTCGGGATCGCGATCAGCTCACCGAGCAGATCGACGAGCCACGCCGGATCGACGGCTGCGGCGGCCGCTTCGCTCAGTCGCGCCAGATCGGCCGGGTCAGGCACGTCGCTCCTCCTTCGGCTTTCATCGTGATCTCGTCGCCGCGGTAGGTGCGCACGTCGCAGCCGGCGGCGCGCAACCGTTGTGCCGTGACCTCGTTGCCGGCGAGCAAGATGCACCGCCGCGGCGCCGTCGCCAGGACGTTGGTGCCGTGGGTGATGAACTCGGCGGCGGGCACGTCGACGAAGTCGTACCCGCGGACCGTCAGTTCCTGGAAGAACGCCACCGGGAGCAGCGGTCGGTACACCACCGCGAGGTCGTCGGCGACCAGGCTGATGAGCGACATGAGGTGCAGGCACGCCTCGGGGCCGTCCCCGTAGGGGAGGTGCACCGGGATCACGTCGACGCCGGGGAGCAACGCCGCCAGCTGGTCGACGGCGGCCTGGTTGGTCCGGAATCCGATCCCGACGGCGAGGGTGTCGTGGTCGAGCCACAAGAGGTCTCCGCCCTCGGCGATCGCCGGCGCCGTCAACGCTCCGGCGACCGGCACCCCGGCGTCCTCGAGTGTGGCGGCAAGGGCGGCTTCTTCGCCGCGGCGCAGCTCCTTCCCCATGCGCAGCACGATGGTGCCGTGATCGGTGACGAGCACCGGGTCGTGGACGAAGATCGCATCGGCCTTGCCGTCGAGCGGGGCGTCATGCTCGATGATCTCCATGCCGTCGTCGGCGAGCAGCTTCACGAACGCGTCGTGCTCGTCGCGCGCCGCCGCCTGGTCGGGCGTCGCCGTGTAGTGCCAGCGGACGGGGTCGGCCGTCCCGAAGGCCGCATCCGGCCGGCGGATGGCGACGCGTCGCAGCGGGCTCACCATGCTCTGGGCGCCGTAGACGCGCATCGGGGCCTCCCTGTCGCGGAAGGCCCCGATGCTATCGGTCTCGGGCGGGTGAGGTCACTTGGCGGTCGGCACCGTGACGTCGATCCACACCAGCCGGTGGTCGCTGCTCGGGAAGGGGAACGTGCCGACGAGCGCAAACAGCGGGTCGCCGCTCAACGGCCAGAACACCCCGGCATCCATGATCTGGAGCGTCTTGCGCGGCAGCACGTAGTCGGCGCGCAGATTGCCGGGGGCGAAGTCGCTGAAGTCCGCCGTGTCGAACGCCGGATCGCTCAGGTGGGTCTCGTTCGCTCCGCCCTGCAGTGCGTCCTGCTCGACGGCGCCTTCGCTCGACGGCGTCACCTTCGTGTTGACGAGCGGGTGGTCGAGGAGCTGCTGGATCGCCCCGGGGATGCTGTCGCCATCGAGGGGGTCCGAGTTCTGGTCACCGGCGATCACGAAGAGGTCGCCCGGCTGCAGGCCGCCGAAGTTCCCTGCGTCGTCGTAGATGTAGCCGCTCTTGCCCGGGCTCACGTAGTCGGCCCAGAAGCGGATCTCGTCGAAATTGCGCGTGCCGTTGCGATCCTCCGGTCCGTCGAACACGGGCGGGGTCGGGTGGCTCACGAGGAAGTGCACGGTCTTCTTGCCGAGATCGATCGGCACGTCCCAGTGGCTCTTCGACGAGAGGCGGACGACATCCAACTCCTCCGGCGAGTACCAGTCGGCGGGTTCCGCGGTGTCCGGATCGTCCGGCAGTAGCGCTCCCGGCATGTCCTTCCACAGGAACGTCTGGAACGTGCGGATGTCGTCGTACTCGATCGGGTACATCGAGTAGACGGCCATGCCGAACTGTCCGGGGAACCAGCCGAAGCCGAAGGCATCGTTGGCGTACGGGAAGTTGAAGGGTGTCGCGACCGGGTCGATCACGCCGTCGTTGTTGAGGTCGAAACCGGAGTGGATGCCGGTGTTCGACGGCGCCGCGAAGCGGTAGGGGTAGTCGATCCCCTCGACGTCGGCCGCCTGAGCGACTGCCAGGTAGTTGTCGGCGAACCCGTTGAGGGCGGCGCCGCCGGCGTCGTAGTCGAACTCGTTGATGAGCAGGACGTCGGGCCGAGTGCGCTGGATGATCTCGGCGATCACCTCCGCTTGGGCGTTGCCGGGAGCGCCGAGGTCGATCGCGAGCTGACCGTCGAAGTTGCGGTTGAGGGACGCGTTGAACGTCGCAAATCGCACGGTGTCCTGTGAGTTGCCGGCTGTGGCGGGTGCCAAAGTCGTCGCCAGGAGTGCGAGCACGGCGAGCAAGGTCCATCCCAGGCGTTTCATACCATCCTCCCTGTGGACTGCTCTTGGCAGCCTACTCATCGGGGTCGATGCGGTGCCGGGTCGAAGGGCCTCAGTCGTCGGGAACGATTGCCGTCGCGAGGATCTCGACGACGGCCTCCCGTTCGACGAGTTCGGCGACCCCGATGAGGGCCATCGCCGGGTAGTGGCGGCCCATGTGCGCCCGCCAGATCGGCCCCAAGCTGCGCAGCTCCTCGCGGTACTCGTCGATCGTGGTCGTGTAGATCGTCATCGTGACGACGTGCTCGGGCCGGGCGCCGGCCGCCTCGAGGGCGGCAACCACGTTGGCCAGCGCGACGTCGAACTGCTCGGCGAGGCCGGTACCGACCACGATGCCCTGGCCGTCGACTGCGATCTGCCCCGCCACGTAGATCGTCCGCCCCGCCGCGGCCACGGCGACGTGGCTGAAGCCGGGCGAGGGCGCCATGTGCTCCGGGCTGAGGAACTCGTGGGGGGTGCTCATCGGCCCCGCCACCGCGGATCGCGGCCTTCGCCGAAGGCGGCATGGAACTCTGCGTGGTCGGCGCTGTTCATGAGGAGGGCCTGGGTCATCGCCTCGAGCTCGATCGAGGGGGCGAGGCCCATGTCCTGCTCGCGGGTGATGAGCAACTTGGTTGCCCGGTACGCAAGCGCGGGTCCGTCGGCGATGCGGCGTGCCAGTGCCTCGGTGGCCGCCGCCAACTCCGCAAGCGGCACGGCGCGGTGGGCGAGGCCGATCTCGACCGCGCGGTCTGCATCGACAGGATCGCCGAACATCAGGATCTCTGTGGCTCGCCCTGCTCCCACCAGCCGGGGGAGCAGGTAGGCCGAACCCATGTCGCCGCCGGAGAGCCCCACCTTGGTGAACAGGAAGTGGAAGCAGGCGCGATCGCTGACGATGCGGAAGTCGGCGGCCAGGGCGATCACCGCGCCGGCGCCGGCCGCGGTGCCGTTGACGGCGGCGATGATCGGGATCGGGCACTCCCGCATGTTCTGGACGACGGCGCCGGTCATCCGCGTGAACTCCAGCAGCCCGCGGGGGTCCATCTCGAGAAGGCGGCCGATGATCTCGTCCACGTCCCCGCCGGAGCAGAATCCCTTGCCGGAGCCGGTGATCACCAGCACCTCCACGTCGTCGCGGTGGGGCAGTTCCCGCAGCAGGTCGCGCAAGTCGGCGTACACATCGAAGGTCAGCGCGTTGAGCCGGTCGGGGCGGGTGAACGTCACCGTGGCCACCTTGTCCGAGACGGCGAAGTCGAAGTGCTCCCACTCGTCCGTGAAGGGCGCGGTGGCGCGGAACGGACTCACTGCTGGAAGTCCCCGCCCTCGATGATGACCGACTGGCCGTTGATCGCGCCGGCGTCCGCGGCGACGAGGAAGGCGACGGCTGCGGCGACCTCGTCGGGTTCGATCAGCCGTCGCAGCCGCGTGCCGGCGACGAGCGCTTGCACCGCCTCCTCTTCGCTGCGGCCGGTCTTGGCGATGATGTTGGCGACGGTGCGTTCCGTCATCGGCGTGCGCACATAGCCGGGACACACCGAGTTGGCGGTGATCCCGGTCCCCCCCACCTCGGCGGCGAGCGACCGCATCAGGCCGAGCACCGCATGCTTCGACGCGGTATAGGCGCCGATGTAGGGGGCACCCTGGTGTGAGGCGACCGACGCGATCGTCACGATCCGGCCCCAATTGCGATCCTTCATTCCCGGGAGCACTTGCTGGATGCACAGCAGCGGTCCGGTGGCATTGATGCGATGGATTCGCTCCCACGTCTCGAGATCGATGCGGTGCACCGGATCGGAGTCGGCGATCCCGGCGTTGTTGACCAGCACGTCGACGTCACCGACCGCGGCGAAAGCGGCCGCGACGCTGGCCGGATCGGCAACATCGCACACGACGGTCTGCACCGGTCCGGCGGCTGCTGCGGCCGTCTCCGCCAGCGCGGCCTCGTCACGGGCCATGGCGACCACCTCGTACCCGTCCTTCGCCAGGCGATGGACGACGGCTCGCCCGATTCCCTTGTTTCCGCCGGTCACGACGGCGCGGCGCATGATCTCGCTCATGGCGGTCACGATAGATGCACCGGGCGCAGGTGCGCGGCCCGGGTCGCGCCGGGCGGTCCGCGGCGCACAGGGCCGGTATCCTCGGCGGCGAAACGGCGAGGGAGACCAGCATGAGAGTGGCGTGCATCGGCGGCGGTCCCGGCGGCCTCTTCCTTGCCACGCTGCTGCGCAAGCTCGATCGGAACATCCAGATCGACCTTTTCGAGCGCAACGCCCGCGACGCCACGTTCGGCTTCGGGGTTGTGTTCTCCGACGAGACCCTCGACAACCTCGCGGCGGGCGACGCCGTGAGCCTCGAGCGTATCACCAGGGAGTTCCGCCGGTGGGGAGAGATCGACACCCTCCACCAGGGGCGCTGGGTCCGGTCGACGGGTCACGGCTTCTCCGCCATCTCCCGGCTGCGGCTGCTGCAGATCCTCGCCGACCGCGCCGCGGAGCTCGGGGCCGGCGTGTACTTCGAGACGCCGCGCACGGTGGCCGATCTGGAGGGCTACGACCTCATCGTGGCTTCCGACGGCGTCAACAGCGCCACCCGCCGCGAGCGGTCGGCGCAGTTCGGCGCCACCGTCGAGCACGGTGCAGCGCGCTTCATCTGGCTCGGTACCCCGCACGTGTTCGACAGCTTCACGTTCCTGTTCGAAGAGACTGAGCACGGGGTCGTGCAGGCACATTGCTACGCCTACGACGACGCCACCAGCACGATCATCATCGAGATGGCCGAGGACACGTGGCGGCGCGCAGGGCTCGATGCCACCACCGGCAAGTACGACCGCCCGGGGGACAACGACCTCGAGGCGATGGCCTTCGCCGAGAAGGTGTTCGGCGGTCACCTGGACGGGGCCGGGCTCATCGGCAACAACTCCACCTGGCGTGCCTTTCCCACCGTGCGGTGCGAACGCTGGCACGATGGCAACGTCGTGCTTCTGGGCGACGCCGTCCACACCGCCCACTTCTCGATCGGTTCGGGAACGAAGCTGGCCATGGAGGACGCGATCGCCCTCGCCGAGGCCATCGCCGCCACCACGACGATCCCTGCGGCGTTGCAACGCTACGAGGACGAGCGCAAGCCGGTCGCCGACAGCCTGCAGCGGGCGGCGGTCACCAGCCAGGCGTGGTTCGAGTCGGTCGATCGCTACCACGACATGCCGACGGAGCAGTTCGTGTTCCAGCTGCTGACCCGCTCGCAGCGCATCACTCACGACAACTTGTGGATGCGCGATCCGGAGCTGATGCGGGCGACGGTGAGGTGGTTCCGCAGTACGGTGCCGGCTCACCTCCTGCCCACCGATCCCGAGGCGCCGCCGATGTTCTATCCCTTCGAGCTGCGCGGCCTGCGCCTGGACAATCGCGTCGTGGTCTCTCCGATGGCGCAGTATTCGGCGGTCGACGGCATGCCGAACGACTGGCATCTCGTTCACCTCGGCAGCCGCGCCGTCGGTGGCGCCGGGCTGGTGATGACCGAGATGACCTGTGTGTCTCCCGATGCCCGGATCACGCCGGGCTGCACCGGGATCTGGAACGACGCCCAACGCGATGCATGGCAGCGCATCGTCTCGTTCGTACACGAGCAGACCGATGCCAAGGTCGGCCTTCAGCTCGGCCATGCCGGCCGCAAGGGCTCGGTGAAGGTGCCGTGGGAGGGTGGGGGAGATCACACGCCGCTCGACACCGACAACTGGCCGCTGTACTCCGCCTCGGCCATCCCCTGGCACGAACGCAACCAGGTGCCAATCGCGATGACCCGTAACGACATGGACCGCGTTCGGGAGGACTTCGCCACGGCGGCGATCCGGGGCGCAGCAGCCGGCTTCGACATGCTCGAGCTGCACTTCGCTCATGGGTATCTGCCGTCGTCGTTCCTCTCGCCGCTCACCAACCGGCGCGACGACGAGTACGGCGGGTCGCGCGACGCCCGGCTGCGGTACCCGCTCGAGATCTTCGACGCCGTCCGGGCGGTGTGGCCCGACGACCGGCCGATCTCGGTTCGCATCTCCGCCGTCGACTGGGTCGAAGGCGGGCATGCCGGTGACGATGCGGTGGCCGTTGCCGCCGCGTTCGCACGGCACGGGTGCGACATCATCGACGTGTCCACCGGGCAGGTGCACCCCGAGCAGGAGCCCCGCTACGGGCGGTTGTATCAAACGCCGTTCTCCGACCGCATCCGGCACGAGGCGGGGATCCCGACGATCACCGTCGGTGCGGTATCGAGCGTCGACGACGTGAACACGATCATCGTCAGCGGTCGCGCCGACTTGTGTGCGCTGGCCCGCCCGCATCTGGTCGACCCCTACTGGACGCTGAATGCCGCCGTCGATCAGGAGTACGCCGGTCACGCGTGGCCCGATCAGTACCTCTCGGGACAGACCGCCCGCCGGCGGGAGCAGGATCCTTTGCGCCGGGTCCCGATCGAATGAGCGCCTGGCGACCGGAGCTACCGCGACCGACGACGCTGAGTCCTCCGGAGCTCGCGCTGTACGACGACGCGCGCCGGGTCGCCCGCGAGCAACTGGCCCCGGCGGTTGACCACTCGAGCCCGGGGCGGCTCGACCGCAACCTGATCCGGCTCCTCGGGGAGACCGGCTTGCTGCCCAGGCTCTTTCCGGAGTCGCACGGCGGCACTCAGCCGGGGGAGGTCTCTGCAATGGTGCTGTGCCTGCTGCGCGAGGCGGTCGCCACCGAGTCGCCGGAGGCCGAGACGGCGCTGGCGGTGCAAGGACTCGGTGCGTACCCGATCCTGCAGTCGGCGCAGCCCCAGGTCGCGCAACGATGGATTCCGGGGGTCGCCGCCGGCGAGATCGTGCCGGCCTTCGCGCTGCCCGAGCCCGGCGCCGGCTCGGACGCCGCGGCGCTCTTGCTGCGGGCGGAACCCGACGGCGAAGGGTGGCGCCTGACGGCAGTCGGGTTGGTTGTCGGGTTCGCTCTTGCAGTTGTCTTGGCCTTGGCTTTGTCGCGATTGCTTTACGGCCTGAATCCCGTCAATCTACCCGTGTTTGGGC
>JBFFFX010000030.1:0-12779 GCA_041557775.1 Acidimicrobiia bacterium
GACGCCCATCGGCAGCACGTAGTCGGCGAACCATGCGGTTTCGGACCATGTAGGCGTCATGGCGACGTGGAGCCCGACCTTCGACTCGTCGGTCAGCACCTCGAGCCAGGAGAACCCGTCCGGGTTCGTCCACACGGGGTTGTACACCCGGGTGAAGTAGACGTCGACCTTGCCGCGGCCTTCCTTGAGGAGGTGGGGGAGCAGGATCGACAGCTCGTGGTGCGCGAATGGGTACTCGATCGGCCACAGCATCTCGTTCCACCGGCTGTGCGTCGGCGGCATGTTCCAGTGCTCCGGCTTGAACTTGTCCCAGGCGCTCGGCGAGGTGCCGCCCCGGGTGCCGACGGCGCCGGTGAGCACGTGGAGGAACCAGAGGCACCGCGCCACCTGCCAGCCACCGAGGTTGCCCGATCCGGCCGACCGCCACGTGTGCGAGGCGAAGCGATGGCCGGCGTCGGCGATGCCGCGGGCGACGGCTTCGAGCTGGTCCACCGACACGCCCGATTCCTCGGCGGCGAACTCCAGGGTGTAGCCGGCATAGGTGTCCTTGAGCAGTTGCACGAAGCGCTCGTAGGTCTTCGGCCCGCCGGGCGCCCGGGCGTCGAGAGCGCCTTCCCAATCGACCCAGCGCCGCATGAAGTCGTGATCGACGGCGTCCCACTCGAGCAGCTTGTTGGCGATGGCGAGGAGCATCGCCGCCTCGGTGCCGGGCCAGCAGGACAGCCAGTAGTCGGACATCGACGCCGTGTTCGACAGCCGCGGGTCGATGGTGGCGAGCTTCGCCCCGGCCTGCTTGCCCTCCATGATGCGCTGGGCGTGCGGGTTGAAGTAGTGCCCGGTCTCCAAGTGTGAGGACAGCAGGAGGATGAAGCGGGCGTTGGCGAAGTCGGCGGACGGGCGGTCGTGGCCCATCCACATCGCGTAGCCGGTGCGGGCCCCCGACGAGCAGATGTTGGTGTGGCTGTTGTGCCCGTCGACACCCCAGGCCTTCAGGGTGCGGTCCATGAATCCGTCCTCGCCGGGACGGCCGACGTGGTACATGATCTCGTCGTGGCGTCCTTCTTGGATCGCGGTCCGCATGCGCCCGGCGATGTCCTGGAGCGCTTCCTCCCAGCTCACCTGCTCCCACTGGCCCGAGCCGCGCTCACCGACGCGGCGCATCGGGTGCAGGATGCGCTCCGGGTCGTACATCTGGTTGATCGTGGCCGGGCCCTTTGCGCAGTTCCGACCCCGCGAGCCCGGGTGGGCGGGATTGCCCTCGAACTTGCGGACCTGCCCCGTCTCCTTGTCGACGTAGGCGAGGAGACCGCAGGCGGACTCGCAGTTGAAGCACGTCGTGGGAACGAGCCGGTACTCGTGCTTGACGCGCTCCGGCCACGCCTTGGCGTCGTACTCCTCCCAGTCGTCCCAACGGTCGGGGGGCGGGAAGTTGGTGAGCTCGCTCCCGGGGAGAAGCCGGGGGATCCGATCGGTGTCGCGTTGCGTCGTCATGAGATCTCCCTAGGAAAGCGGAACGCTCTGGCCGGCCTTCACGAAGGCATCATCGGCGAACCACACGCCGGCGCACGCCGCCGCGCCGCCGACGGCCGCCACCCAGAGGGGAGCGCCGCCGAGGAACACGATGCCGAGAGCCAGGGGAACGACGACGCCAAGCAGCTGGCCGCCTCCCCACCACTCCATCGCATACTTGCCCCGCGTCATGTGATGCACCGCTTCGGCGATGTTGCGTGTCGGATGCTTCGAGACGAGCTCGGCGAACGCGATGAGCCCGAGGGCGGCGACCCCGCCGATCATGGCCCAGGCGAAGGCCCGTTCCATCGTCTCGCCGAGGTCGAAGGCGAGTCCGGCGATGAGGCCGAAGCCCCCTCCGGCGGCGAAGGCACCGGCGATCATGTGCCACAGCAACGTCGGGCTCTGCCAGAGATCGCGAGCCTCGGCCTGGCCGAACAGGAAGGCCGTGTAGCCGGCGACGCCGAGCCCGATGACGGCGGCGATCCACGCCAGCACCGGGACGGCTCCGTCGATGCCGAAGACCCCGGAGAGGAACCACAGGCCGAGGACCAGTCCGTAGGCCCCCAGGATCCAGGCCCCGCGGACCAGCCAGGAGCCGGGGTTGCCCTTGGTCAGGAGGTAGTAGAAGCGGTCGGGCCGCTTGAGGTCCCACACGAGCAGCACGCCGGTGAAGGCGAGGAACAGCCCGGCGACCAGCGGCGTGCCCCATTCCGCCCAGGCGTTCGACGTTCCCGAGCCGGCAAGCATCGCCATGACGATGGCGATGGCGAGCCCGGCGGCGATGCCCTTGGTGAGGAAGTAGCTCGACACCCGCCATCCCCAAGGCATCGGGTGGTCGGTGTTGTACACGACGCGCGGCGGCGACTTCGGTGCGTCGTGCACGATGCCGACCGGCTTGTCGGGGGTCACGGACGCCGACTCGGCGGTGACGCTCGGCGGGGTGAGGTCGATGGCGAGCCACGACTCGCCCGGATCGCGCCACACACCGCCGTCCCCGGGGTTGGCGGCGGCGAGGGGATCGAGGTTCGCCTCGTCGGCGCCCTTGTACCAGAGGTTCGGTGAGGTCCCCTGCTCCACCGCCCGCTGGGAGAGCTTCTCGGTGGCGACCATCTGGGCGATCTTGGTTGTCGGGTCATCGAGGTCGCCGGCGATGATCGCCTGCTCGGGGCAGACCACGACGCAGGCCGGCTCGATCCCGACCTCGACCCGGTGCACGCAGTAGTTGCACTTCTGGGCGGTGTGCTGGTCGGGATCGATGTACAAGGCGTCGTAGGGGCAGGCTTGCATGCACGACTTACAGCCGATGCAGCGATCGGTGTCGAAGTCGACGATGCCGTCGGCTCGCTTGTACAACGCCGTCGTCGGGCAGATCTCGACGCAGGGAGCGTCGGTGCAGTGGTTGCACCGCATCACGGAGAAGAAGCGCTTCGTGTCGGGCCACGAGCCCTTCTCGATGTACTTCACCCACGTTCGATTGACGCCGAGCGGCACCTCGTGCTCGGTCTTGCAGGCCACGGTGCAGGCGTGGCAGCCGATGCAGGAGGTCTGATCGATGACGAACCCGTAGCGCAAAGCGAGATCCCCTCGTTTGATCAGGTTTGTACGGACATTAGTCGACGAGCCGTGGCGGCTCGCCGGGGAAGGTCATGACGGGCGGGCACCATCCGCCCACATTGTGACGGATCGGCGCCGCGCCTGTCGACTACGCCTTCTGGATCACGAAGTGGTACTCGTCGTCCGCCTCGAACTCCTCCTTCAAGCTGTGACCCATGTCGCGGGTCCACGCCGGAATGTCGGACAAGGCGCCGCGGTCGGTAGCGATCACCTCGAGGGTCTGTCCGGAGGCGATGCCGGCCATCGCCTGGGCGGTCTTGATGACGGGCATGGGACACTGGAGGCCCCGGGCGTCGACGGTTGCGTCGGCCATGTGATGTGTCTCCCTTTGTTGGTCGGTGTTCTGTGCGGAGTCCGCCGGCTGCTCAGATGAACAGGCTGATCGACGCCTGCTTCATCAGGCTGATGGCCGAGCCGGCCCCTGCGGGCTCGTCGAGGCCGGCGATCATGTCGTCGCGGCTGAGGCCCATGAGGTCCATGGTCATCTGGCAGGGCCACAGTTTCACGCCCATCTGCTGAGCGAGCTCGAGCAGCTCCTGCACCGAAGCGACGTTGTGCTCGTCCGCGAGGTCCTTCATCATCTTTGGACCCATGCCGCCGAAGTGGAGCTTGGAGAGGCCGAGCTTGCCGGGGCTGCCCTTGGCGAAGACGGACAGCATCTTCTGGCGCCAGTCCTCACCGGTGATGCCGGCGTCGGGGCGTTTCAGGATGCCGAGTCCCCAGAACGTGAAGAAGATGGTGACATCCATGCCGTACGCGGCAGCCGTGGTGGCGAGAATCATCACCGGCCAGGCCTTGTCGAGATCTCCGGATGCGGCGATCAGCACCATCTTTTCCTTCTCCGGCGTCACCGCCTCCCCCGCCGTCTCGGCAGCAGGAGTGGTGTCGAGGTGGTCGATCGTCACGGTCTTCTCCCGTTGTTGATGTTCAGCGATATATGCACGACTGCGCATCTAAGTGTCATGTGCGGCGCGATGTCAAGCAGTTCCGACTATTGACCATCGGGTCGGCTGTGGCAGAATGCCCGCATGTCGTCGATCCGCCAGGAGTTGAACCTGCTGCACGCCAGTGTGTGCAAGGGCCTGGCGGATCCCAAGCGGTTGCTCATCATCAACGCGCTTCGCGACGGGGAGCGCACGGTGACGGATCTCGTCGAGGAGCTCTCGCTCCCGCAGGCCAATGTGTCACAGCATCTTGCCGTTCTGCGTGATAGGGGATTGGTCCACGCCCGCAAGGACGGCCAGTTCGCCTACTACTCGGTGACGTCGACGAAGATCATCGAGGCAATGGATCTGCTGCGCGAGGTGATGGCGGAGCAGGCCGGCTCTGGGACCGCCGACTGATCACACGCCGAATTCGGCGGCTCGACAAGCCGGAGGAAACCGGCGACGCGGCGGTTTGGCAGGGGTTGCCCTTGTCGCGTCGCCCCTGTCTTGGGTAGCCTTGCATTCGAGTTGGTGAATGTGAGCCATCCCGGAGGGAAGTGACATGAGCGGAGCGATCTCCACTGAGGATCTGGCGCGGCGGGTAGACGACCCTGCTGCGGCGCCTTTCATCCTCGATGTTCGAGCTCCGGACCAGTTCGATCGGTGGCGCATCGAAGGCAAGGCCGAGATGACGACCGTCAACATCCCGTACTGGACGGCTATCACCGACGAAGAGAAGGTGAAGGAGGTCGTGCCCGAGGATCGCGACGTGGTTGTCGTCTGCGCCCATGGCGACTCCTCGGACCTGGTGGTGGAGACGGTGGGCTTGCAGAATCTGCACAACCTCGCGGGCGGAATGGACGCGTGGGGGCGCACCCTGGTGGCGCGGACGCTGTATGACGACGGCAGCAAGTTCGTCATCCAGCTCGATCGCATCGCCAAGGCGTGTCTGTCGTACGCCGTTGGCTCGCGGGGGTCGTCGATGGCCGTCATCGACCCGGCGGCCGACTCCTCGGCGTATGAGCGCATCGCAGCGGAGATGCGTTGTGAGATCACCGACGTATTCGATACGCACCTGCACGCCGACCACCTCTCCCTCGGCGTGCAGATGGCCGCAGAGTTCGGGGCCACCTATCACATTGCTCCGGGTGACGCTGAAGGTGCCCACTTCTCGTATGCGCCGCTGCGCGACGGCGAGGAGTTCCACCTGGGGGACATGACGGTGATCGTCCGCTCCGTTGCCACGCCGGGTCACACCCCAGGCTCGACCAGCCTCGAGGTGGACGGCCGCTTCCTGATGACCGGAGATGCGGTGTTCGTATCCGGTGTCGGCCGGCCCGACCTGGGCGGGGAGACGGAGCCGTGGGCGCGGGACCTCTTCCGGACGATTCACGAGCAGCTCGCGCCTCTCGACGGCGAGCTGGAGGTCTGCCCGGCGCACTACACCAGCCGTCTCGAGTCGCAGGTCGACGGCACGGTTCGGCGCAAGCTCGGCGACTTGCTCGTGAACGATCCCGTGGTCTCGATGACCGACGAAGATGAGTTCGTAGAGTACGTCGTGTCGCACCTCGGCGAGGCGCCGGGGGTATACGCCACGATCCGCAAGGTCAACATGGGCTGGCACATTCCGACACACGACGAGGCCATCGAGCTGGAGGTGGGGCGCAACGAGTGCGCCCTCTCCGGATAGTGGCAGCGTCGAATCCGATCTTCTCCGGAAGGGACCGATGAGCGGCGAGTTGGCCGCAGCACCGCCGCGGACGCCTGGTCTGCGCGACCTGATCGCCGGCCTGAGCGTTGCGTTCGTCGTCGTCCCGCAGGGCCTCGCCTACGCCGAGCTCGCCGGGCTCCCGTCGTACATCGGTCTGTATGCCGCGGCGCTGCCGCCGCTGCTCGCCGCGTTCTTTGAGTCGTCCCGCTATTTGCAGACGGGACCGGTGGCGATGACGGCGCTGCTCACCTTTGGCGCGCTCTCGGAGCTGGCGATGCCCGGAAGCCCGGAGTACATCGGGCTGGCCCTGCTCCTGGCGGTCGTCGTCGGCCTGGTACGGCTCGCCCTCGGGCTCATCAAGTGGGGGGCGCTCACCCACTACATGTCTCATCCCGTCATCGTCGGCTTCACCACGGGCGCCGCCATCCTCATCATCGCCTCGCAGATCGCGGTCGCCGTCGGGATGACCGACGTCTCCGACGACCTGATCCCGCGTCTCGTCGAGGTGCTGACCGATCCCGGCTCGTGGCACCTCGCGGCGGTCGGCTTGAGCCTGGGGACTGCGGCGATCGTCACGCTTGCCCGCAGGGTGCATCCGCTGGTGCCGGGTGTGCTGCTTGCCGTGCTCGCCGGTTTGGCCATCGGCGCCTTCACCGACTACTCGGCGGCCCTCGTCGGCGATATTCCGGAGGGCTTCCCGCCGCTCTCGCTGGATCTCCCCTGGGGCGACCTGCCGAGCTTGCTCGTCCCGGGGATCGTCATCGCCGTCGTCGGCTTCGCCGAGCCCACGGCCATCTCCCGCACCTTGGCGGCCCAAGACCGGGAGCGGTGGGATGCGAGCCGGGAGCTGATCAGCCAGGGCGTCGCCAACCTCGCCGCAGGACTGTCCGGTGGCTTCCCCGTCGGCGGCTCGTTCTCCCGGTCGTCGGTCAACAAGCTGGCCGGGGCCCGCACCCGCTGGAGCGGCGCGGTGACCGGAGCTGCGGTGCTGGCGTTCACGCCCTTCGCCGGCGTCCTCGCCGACCTTCCCCGGGCGGTGCTCGGCGCCATCGTCATCACTGCCGTCGTGCGCATCGTCCGCCTGCCGGAGATGATCCGGCTGACGAAGGTCACGTGGGGGCAATCGATCGTCGCGTGGGGCACCTTTGCGGCGACGCTCGCGCTCTCGCCCCGCATCGACCTCGCCGTGCTCATGGGCGTGGGGCTGGCTGCGGTGGTGCACCTCTACCGGGAGTCGTCACGCTTCGTCGTGCGCACCGCCTATGAGCCGCCGGTACTGCGGCTGGTTCCGGTCGGTGTCCTCTTCTACGGCTCGGCCGCTGCCCTCGGCAATGCACTGAACGAGCAACTGGCCGATCACCCCGACGCGACGCAGATCGTGCTGAGTCTGGAGCGTCTGGGGAGGGTCGATCACTCGGGGATGATGGCGCTGCAGGACTTCGCCGAGGAGGTCCGCTTGGCCGGTCTCGACATCTCCGTCGCTCGGGTCCCGCGACACGTGGCGGGTATCTGGGAGCGGATGGGTGGCCTGGGGGACACGTCCGCCTTCGGGCCGCGGGCGTCCTGAGCCGAGGCGCTGCGCCGGCGATGGCGCGCTTGCGTCAGCTTCGGCGATGCCACGTGCGGTGGATCTCGGGGGCGCGGGCCTTCGGTCCTGCCCACAGCATCACGAACGCGATGATGGCACCGAAGCCGATCGAGAGCCACAGGCCCGACCAATGGATGATGGCGCTCCCGGCCGCGGGGCTCACCACGCCTACCAGCGTGCCGAGAAGCCACTTGATGCCCCAGGCCACGAAGCCGGCGTACACCGGGAGGAAGAGGCCGACGACCACGGCGGCGAGGAGCACGAGTGGGGCGAGCAGGGATTCGGCGGCTGCGGTCAGCGCACTCCACACGCTCCGGCGCGGGATGAGGGACACGCCGAAGATCGTCTCGGTCAGGTCGCGGAGGAACCGGCGGGTCTTCTCGTAGATCACGTGGGAACGGAACAGGCCTCCGGCCCACACGGTCCGGTTGACGACGCCCCACGACGCGAAGTGGTCGAGTCGGCCGGATACGGGGTCCAGGGGGTTGCTGTAGTTGCGCCAGCGTGTTGTCGCCAGGGCCGCAGGGCGTGCGAGGTGGGCCAGGGTCGGCCAGACGAACGCCACCTTGTCGAGCGGTGACCCGATCGTCCAGACATGGGTGACACGGGTGCGCGCGGCGGCGGTTGCGTCGTCCGCCTCGGCGCGGAAGCCGGCGAGCGCGTGGTACGCGATCACGGTGCCCAGGCTGTGGGCGAGCACGTGGATCTCGCGGCATCCGTCATGGGCCGCCTGCCGCAACGCGTCATCGAAGCGGCGCAGGATCGCGTCGGCCGCAGAGCCGGGCGGGGTATTCGGGTTTGCGGCCTCGACGTACGTGAAGATGTCGCCTGCCACCTCGTCGAGCTTGCGATCCAGCCAGCCGTAGCTCGCTTGCTCGGCGTCCTGGCGGGCCGTCGCCGCCGACGCCGCGGCGAAGCGGCGGATCCGCCGGTGGAGAGGGAGGCCCTCGGCCTTGGCGGCTCGCCACGATTCCACCGCAAGCATCGATTGGTGTTGTCCGTGGTCTCGCCGTGCTCGCCGGGCACCCTCGACCATCGCTCCGAGGAGCCTCAATCCGGCGAGTGCCAGATACAGAACCCCGGCGAGCACCACCAGCAGCTGCGACCACATCCCGACCCTCAGCCGGCCCGCCTCTGCGGGGTAGAGCCCGGTGCGACGGTTCAGCCGGGGGAAGCGGGCGGCGACTTGGAGCCTCTCGGCGTCGAACGCCCCCTTCGTCGCCGAGCCGCGCATGCCAGGCACGTCGGCCCAGTAGACCTCGTACACCCGCAACGTGCGCTCGCTACCGGCGACGTTGACGTCGCGGACGGCGGGGCTGCGGGGGGTCGTAGCGATTGGCTGTGTCGCCGCCTCCCGCAGTGCTTCCACCAGCTTGCCTGCCGTCTCGCCCCGGTCCTGATCGCCGATGCCGTGGACGACGAGGAGTCCGACGGGTGCGTCGGAGCCGGTGTTGTCGTGCGCGTTTCTCACGGTCGCTCCTGCGGCGGCTGGCATCTCGGCGTTGCAGGTCGCAGTCTGGCTGTCCACCCATCATCGCGCCGTCCTTTTCGGCCTCGGGCGATATCGGGACGAAGCCCCCGGAGACAGACCGGTCGGTAGGCTCAAGTGAGTCCGCGACCGACCGGATTGAGATGCGCCGCGAAGGGAACCCCGGACCGGGGTCGAGAACGGGTGTCCGGCGACGGCCATCAGGTGAGCCCGCACCGCTGCCGCGGGAGCCATTCGCAGGCAGTGGGAAGTATTGGGCTTCGCTGGGGCTGCTCGTAGTGGCGATCATCGGTTTGCTGCTCTCCCCGACCGAGTTCCTGCTCGGGAGCGGCTCGTTCTGGAACGACCTCGACCACGCCATCGTGGACTGGATCGCCAGTACCCGCAGCGATGCGCTCGCGACGGTCGCGCGCGCTCTCGATGTGGCGGTGAGCCCGTGGGTGCTTCGCGTGCTCGGCTGGGCGACGCTCGTGACGCTCGTCCTCGTCAAGCGGTGGCGGCATCTCTTTGCCTTCACTGCCTTGCTGCTCGTCCTTCGACCCCTCCTGTACATCTTGTCGAACGTCATGGCGAGGCCGCGCGTCGACGGCATCGAGATCCTGGGAAGCTGGAACGACTTCGCGTTTCCCTCCCTGCCGATCGCGTCGCTCACGATGTCGCTGGTAGGGATCGCCTATGTCTTGGTGCCTGCCGGGAGACATCGTCGCTACGTCCTGCTCAGCGTGTCCGGGGTGGTGGCGGCCGTCGGTTCGGCTCGCATCTACCTGGCGGTTGACCGGCTGACCGACGGCCTGGCTGCGGCGATCCTGGCAGCGACGACCGCCGTGTTGGTCTTCCGTATCTGGACACCGGAAGCGGTGTTCCCGGTCGAGTACTCCCGTCGAAAGACGGCACATCTGGAGATGACCGAGTCCCGCCGTCGGGCGATTCTCGCGGCGCTTCGTGACCAGGTCGGACTCGACGCCGTCGACGTCGAGCTCTTCGGTCTCGAAGCCTCAGGGGGTTCCAGTCCGCTGCTGATCACCCTGTCGGGCGACGAGGAGGACCGGGTCTTTGCCAAGCTGTATGCACAGAACCACGTGCGCTCCGACCGGTGGTACAAGCTCGGACGAAGCCTGCTCTACGGTGCGTTGGAGGACGAGCACCCGTTTCGCAGTGTGAAGGCCCTCGCCGAGTACGAGGACTACATCATGCGCCTCATGCACGCCGCCGGGGTGCCCGCACCCAGGTCGTACGGCATCGTTGAGATCACGCCGGGCAGGGAGTACCTGCTGGTCACCGAGTTCATTCCGGCCAGCGAGATCTCGAAGGCGGACGTCGATGATGCCGTCGTCGATGCCGCACTGGGTGCGGTCAGGTCGATGTGGGATGCAGGGCTTGCCCATCGCGACATCAAGCCGGGCAATCTCTTGGTGCGAGGCGAGGAGGTCTTCGTGATCGATGCCGCCTTCGGCGAGACACGCCCGAGCGCGTGGCGTGAGGCCGTCGACCTGGCGAACATGATGCTGACCCTGTCGCTCCGCACCACGCCGGATCGTGTCTACGAGGCGGCGATCGAGTACTTCAGCGAGGCCGAGATCGCGGAGGCTCTCGCCGCAACCCGGGGCGTGACCATCCCGTCCGAGTTGAAGCGTGCGCTGGCCGAGGACGACCGCGAGATCCTCGGAGAGCTGCGCCGCCTCGCACCATCGCGCACGCCGGTACGCATTCAACGGTGGACGCGGCGGCGCCTCGCCTCGCTCGCGACCATCGGTGCGCTGGCCGCCAGTGGTTCATGGCTGGTTGCCGTCAATCTCACGGTGCTGGGGAATCTCCTATGAGACGCGCACTCTTCGTCGCCGTCGTCCTTGCCTCGCTGCAGGCAGCGTGCGCAGTTCCCGATGTCGGCGAGTGGCAGCGCGGTCCCGCACCGACGTGCGTGACCAGCAGCCGGGGCCGTCTCCTCGTGATGGCGCAGTCGGTGCCCGAGGCCGAGTTCATTCCATGCCTCGGGGAGTTGCCGACGGGATGGGAGCTGGCCGACGCGGCCACCGATGACTCGGGAAGCCGCGTCGTCCTCGAGAACGACGCGTTCGACCAGGATCTCGCCGTCGTGCTCGCCGCCTCGTGCGATGTCTCCTCGGCTCGCCGCACCGACTCCCCGCGGCCGGGGACGGAGAGCTACGTCTCCCGCAACGGGCGGATCCACACCTTCACGTTCGCCGGCGGCTGCATCACGTTCGAGTATGACACTCGCACGCTCGCCGACTCGGTCGCCGGCAGAGCGGCCGCCGACTCGGTGGCGTTCATGAGCAGAGACACCCTCCGAACGCTCAGCGACTGGAGCCTGTGACCTCGGCGTGCGGCCACGCAGCCGGTGGGACCGGGGCCGAGGCGAGGTAGGGGTGTCCTCAGGCGGCGCTTCCTGTCGCGCCCGGGGACGCGGCTGCCGCAGGCTCGGTTGGCGACTAGTCCGTGAGTGGTTTGGGTTTGAGGTCGGCGGGGGCCGGTTCGGCCACCCCTTCGTCGCTGTCGACCAGGCGACCCGAGTCGACGATGGCCCGCGCCTGCTCGATCGCCGCCGCGAGCGCCTGTTCGCGCCACTCGGGCGTGATGTCCATGGGCTGCGCGTGGACGAACTCGATGTCGGTGACGCCGAGGAAGCCGAAGATGGCGCGGAGATAGGGCTCTTGGAAGTCGTAGGCGTTGTACGGCGACCCCGGCGAATAGTCGGCGCCGCGGGAGGTGAAGCAGACCATCTTCTTGCCTTGGACGAGGCCGATGGCGCGTCCCTGCTCGTCGTACCGGAACGTGTAGCCGGGTTGGACGATCGCATCGATGTAGTACTTCAAGGTGTACGGAATCGAGAAGTTCCACATCGGGGCCGAGATGACGTGGAGGTCGGCCGAGGTGAAGTCGCTGATGAGGCTCTCGACCTCCTGCCACGCCGCGGCGTGTTCTTGATCCACGGCGCCGCCGCCAATGAGGAGGTACTTGGTCTCGATGTTCTCCCCGGTGACCGCCGGCAGGTCGTGGGCGAAGAGGTTGAGCGTGCGCACGTCGACGCCGTCGTACTTCTCCTGGAGCGCAGCGAGGAACGCGTCGGCAACGACGAGCGTGTTCGATCCGTCGAGCCGCGGCGACGCAACGATGTGGAGAACCTTCACGGGCTGTCCTCTCGTGTTGGGAATCTGGCCGAGAGAGGCTAGCTCGGCGAGAGCGGCCTCGCTCGCAGGCTGGTCCTTCTGGTGACCCGGCCGACGCAAACGGAGGCCCCCGGCGGAGTTGCGGGAAGGTGCCGCAGCCGAAGCGGAGGCCGAGCGCGGCGGGCGACTCCTGAAGCCGGCAGTGGGGCGCTCTCCAAGGGGGCCGATTGGCCCTCCCGCGAGGGCCGGTGACCGCAATGACTGGAGCCAAGAAAGGGTCTGACGGGCCTCGGCAACCTTGGTGCTCCGGCCGATCCTGGGTACTAGGGCTACAAAGGAGTGCTCGTGTCTACGCGTTCTGTGCTGGCTGTTGTCGTGACCTGCGTGGGTCTGGTGGCGGGCACCGCTGCGGCGGCGACGTTGCCGCCGGGCGGGACCTTCAACGACGACGATGCCAATGTCCACGAGGCAAACATCGAAGCGATCGCGGCGGAGGGGATCACCAGGGGTTGCAACCCGCCGGACAATGACATGTTCTGTCCGACTGCGCGGGTGACGCGGGGTCAGATGGCGGCGTTCTTGGTACGGGCGTTGGGGTTGACCGATGACGGCGGGGGGAACACATTCATTGATGATGACGGGTCGGTGTTCGAAACTGATATCGCCAAGCTGGCGGCGGCGGGGATCACGAAGGGATGCAACCCGCCGGACAATGACATGTTCTGTCCGACTGCGGCGGTGACGCGGGGTCAGATGGCGGCGTTCTTGGTACGGGCATTGGAGTTGACCGATGACGGCGGGGGGAACACATTCA
>JBFFFX010000031.1:0-12562 GCA_041557775.1 Acidimicrobiia bacterium
CGCGGCGGAGAGGCTCGGCTCCATGCTCCGGTCGGACCTCGTGCCGGAAGGAACCGCTCAGCCGGACAGGAAGCTCAGCCGCACCTTGCGATCGGGGTTGTCCTCGTTGGGATCGACCAGCACGAGGGATTGCCAGGTGCCGAGAGTCATACGACCGTCCACTACGGGGATCGTGACCGACGGGGCGACGATTCCCGGCAAGACGTGATCGGCGCCATGGCCCGGGGACCCATGGCGATGACGGTAGTGCGCGTCGTTGCGCGGCAGCAGCTCATCGAGCCGATCGATGAGATCCGCATCGCTCCCCGCTCCCGTCTCGATGATCGCCAGACCGGCCGTGGCGTGGGGAACGAAGACCGACAGCAGACCATCCCCGTGGGCTCGAACGAAGGCAGCCGCTTCTGCGGTGATGTCGAATACGCCTCGCCGCCGGCCCGTCGTGATGTGCAACACCTGGGAATCCACGCCTACTCCATCGCACCGGCTACGCGCCGCATCGCAGCGCCGAGCCTCCGGCTCCGCTTGTACGGGAAGATCTCGATCATCTCGCCGGCGGCAATGCGCTCTTGCATCCTCGTCCAGAACCGGACGCCGAACAGGTCGAGATGCTGCTCGTCGAACGCGTCGCGCAGCTCACCCCGGATGCCGAGGAACCTGGTGAACTCCTCGGGAAACACATCGTCGTCGCCCACACCGAACCACGGCTCCGCCGACATCTCCTCTTCGGGCCGGTCCGAATCGGGCAGCTCCCGGAAATTGCACTCGGTCAGCGGAACGATCTCGTCGTAGTCGTAGAACACCACTCTCCCGCCGCCGGTGACACCGAAGTTCTTGAGCAGCATGTCGCCGGGGAAGATGTTGGCGGCCGCCAGGTTCTTGATCGCTCGGCCGTAGTCGATGATCGCCGCGCGTGCCTTGACCGGGTTCGCCTCCCGGACGTAGAGGTCGAGCGGAGCGAGCCGCCGCTCGACGTACACGTGGTGCAAGGTGACGAACCGGTCGTCGACCGTCACCGACCGGGTCGCGTCCGCCTCCAGCTCGGCCAGCAGGTCGGGGGCGAATCGATCGCGATCGAAGCGAAGCTGCTCGAACTCCTGTGCGTCGACCATGCGACCGGCCCGATCGTGGCGGGCGACCAGGCGGTACTTGCCCATGACCTGGCGCCGGGTGGTCTGCTTCGGCCAGGGGAACCGATCCCGAATCACCTTGAAGACGACCTCGTACCCCGGCACGGTGAACACGATCATCACCATTCCCCGGATCCCCCGGGCGAAGTCGAAGGTGTCTGCACTCGTTGCGATGTGGCGTGACAAGTCACGGTACAACTCGGTCTTGCCGTGCTTGCGGTAGCCCACGGCGGTGTACAGCTCGCTGCGGCTCCGCCCGGGAAGCAGGTCGGACAGGTAGGCGACCAGCGCCGCCGGCCGCGCGGTGGCAACGAAGAACGCAGCTCGGGTGTAGCTGAACAGCACGGCAACGTCCTCCGCCTCGGTCAGCACGGCCCCGATGGCCAGGCCCCGATTGGTGTGGTGGATGGCGATGCCCAGCGGAAGGCTGATCCGACCCGCCCGCAGCCGGCCGACGAGGTACGCGCCGTAGCCGCGGTAGAAGGGCTCAGCGAGGAGTTCGATCTCGGTGACCTCGGAAGTCACTCCGTGGAGACGGAGGCTGCGGTGAATCTCGGCAACGGCGAGCCGCACGTCGCGGCGCAGGTTGAGCCAGCGGGGGGCGAGGCTCGGCGCGAGCACCGCATCCGCCAGTGCTGCCTCGAGATCGTCGCCGACCTCGTGCCGCCGCACGGGCGCCTCCGTGGGCGGAGGCAGCGGATGGGAGTCGAGGAACTCGACCTCGCTGTCGACCCCGACCGTGGTCAGGAAGCGTCGAGTGATGGAGTTGAAGAACGTCTCGGCGATCTCGACGTCCGGACGGCCGACGATGGCCGTTGCGTACTCCGGGCGGGCTTCGACCCAGGTAGTGCGCTGGGCACTTGCGTCCCCGAGGGCGCCGCGCAGGTCGTCGACGGCGGCGGCCACGGCGTCGGTGTACGCATCGAGGCGGGCCGCGGTCTGGAGACGCAGCGTCGCCCACTCCCTGGCCGAGAAACACCGGCTCACCGTGCGGTTGATCCCGGCCGCGGCGGCCACGAACGCGTCGTAGTGACGGGAGACCGTCGCGGCAACGCTGGGACGATCGCTCAAATGTTCTCGCCGGCGAAGATCTCGCTGACGGAGGCGTCGGTGAAGATCGCGTTGATCGTCCCGGCGAGCAGCGACCCGATCGAGAGCACGGTGAGCTTGTCCAGGTTGGCGGCTTCTTCCGGGACCGGCAACGTATTGGAGATCACGACCTCGCGGATGGGGGCGTTCTTGAGCCGGTCGACCGCCGGTGGCGACAGGACACCGTGGGTCGCCACGAGCCGGACGTCGATGGCACCCCGGTTCACGAGCAACTCAGCTGCGGCGCACGCCGTGCCTGCGGTATCGATCATGTCGTCGACCACGATGCAATGCCGGTCCTCGACATCGCCCACGATCTCCATCGCGGAGACTTCGTTGCGAGTGTCGGTGCGACGCCGCTTGTGGACGAAGGCGACCGAGCTGTCGAGATGCCGGGCGAACTTCGCCGCCACCTTCACCCGCCCGGTGTCCGGCGACACGACCGTCGTCGGCCCCTCGAGCGTCTGAGTCAAGTAGTCGACGAACACCGGTGTCGCGGTCAGGTGATCGAACGGGGTGTCGACGAAGCCTTGAATCTGGCCGGTGTGCAGATCAACCGAAACGATGCGATCCGCGCCCGCAGAGACGAACAGATCAGCCATGAGGCGAGCGCTGATCGGTTCGCGGGGACGCCCCTTCTTGTCTTGGCGGGCGTAGCCGTAGAACGGAACGACCGCCGTGATCCGCTTCGCCGAGGCCCGCTTCAGCGCATCGATCATGATCAACTGCTCCATGATGTGGAAGTTGATCGGGTGCGTGTGACTCTGGATCACGAAGCAGTCGGCACCGCGAACGCTCTCCGTGTAGTGCACGTAGATCTCGCCGTTGGCGAAGACGGAACGCTCCACCCCGCCGAGATCCGTACCCAGAATGTTGGCGACCTCACGGGCAAGGCCCGCGTTGGCGGATCCAGAGAACACCATGAGGCGCTTGCGGCCCCTGATCTCCATTAGTCCTGCTCCTGCTCGGCCCGAGCTCTCCTTCGCGCAGCGTAGCCAGGAACTTCCTTCTGGGGCGAACGCGTCACCGCAAGGGACCCCGGCTCCACGTCCTTCGTGACGATGGTCCCCGCGGCGGTCCATGCATCGTCGCCGAGTGCCACCGGAGCCACGAGCACCGTGTCGGAGCCGATCTTCACCCCGTCGCCGATGACGGTGCGATGCTTCTTGTAGCCGTCGTAGTTGGCAACGATGGTGCCCGCGCCCAGGTTGCTGCCTTTGCCCACCGTCGTGTCGCCCACATAGGCGAGATGGGGCACCTTGGATCCCTCGCCGATCTCGGAGTTCTTGATCTCGACGAAGGTCCCTGCTTTCGACCTCTGCCGCAGCGTCGCACCGGGCCGAAGGCTCACGTAGGGGCCAACTTCCGCATCGGCCCCCACGTCGGCCTGGCGGAGCACCGAGTACCAGACCCGGGCACCGCGGCCGATCACCGTGTCCCCGGCGTAGACCGACGGGCCGACTTCGGCCTCGGCGGCCACGCGCGTGGCTCCCTCGAGGTGCACGTCCGCGTACAGCCGTGCGCCCGGCTCGAGCACGACGTCGGCACCGACGTAGGTGCGCGCCGGGTCCTGCATCCAGACTCCCTGTCGCATCCAGGACGTGTTGATGCGGTGCCGCAACCTCGCTGCCACGTCGGCGAGCTGATCGTGGGAGTTCACGCCCAGCGCCTCCTCGGGGTCGGCGGCCACGGCAGCGATCGTGGCCCCGCGGCCGGCGAGGATGCCGATCACGTCCGTGAGGTACAGCTCACCCTGGTCGTTGTCGGGCGAGAGTTGCCCAAGCGCGCTTCGCAACGCCTCCGCCTCGAAGGCGTACACGGAGGTGTTGACCTCGTCGATCGCAAACTGCTCGGGCGTCGCGTCGCGAGCCTCGACGATGCCGACCACGGCGCCGTCGTTGCGGAGGATCCTCCCGAAGTCCCGCGGACCCGGCGTGATCGTCAGGAGCGTCGCCGCAGCGGCTTGCTCGCGATGCGCAGCGATCAGCTCCGCAATCGACTCGGTCCTGATCAGCGGCATGTCGCCGGGAAGCACGACGACGACGTCGCCCGGTTCCGTCGACAGCGCGGTCAGCGCGACCTGGGTGGCGTGCCCGGTGCCGCGCTGTTCGGCCTGGCGGACACTCCGGACCTCCGCCGGGAGCGCAGCCTCCACGGCTTCGGCCTGGTGACCCACCACCACCATGGTCTCGGACGGGGAGACACTCTGGAGTATGTGGAGCATCCAGCCGATCAGCGGCCGGCCGGCCGCGACGTGGAGGACCTTGGCCGTCTCCGACTTCATGCGGGTGCCTTTCCCGGCCCCCAACACCACAGCTTTCACACTCATGTAGTCACCTCGCATCGACCTGCGTCGCCGGCAGTGGCACGGCGAGAGAGTCCTGACCATTTCGAGAGCATGGCTGGGGGGACAGGACTCGAACCCGTACTGACGGGACCAAAACCCGTTGTGCTGCCAGTTACACCACCCCCCAAGGAGGTGTCGCCGGGGAGTCTAGAGGTCCACCGCACCTGCGAGGAACGGACTTCCGCGGAGTCACTCATCGTCCACTGTGGCGAACGCCCAACCCTGCCCCACCGGTGTCGCCGCACGCACCGCTCTGGCCCCCGCCGGCACGGAATCCAACGCGGCCTCGGCCTCGTCGCGATCCAAGAAGAATCCGAAGAGGGAAGGACCGCTGCCCGACATCGCCACAGGACGCGACCACGTCGCGACGAGCTCGTCACGCCAGTCGTCCAACTCGGGAGCGAGGTCGGTTGCGGCGGGATAGAGATCGTTGACAAGCGGGCCATGGGGTCGAAGCTCCGGCGGCAGGTCGGCGGCATCGACGCCGGGCCCCTCCGGCTCGCCGAGCTCGTCCCATCGGCGGAAGACGCGGGGTGTGGCGAGCTCGACCGGCGGGACCACGATGGCCAGGGCGAAGCCCGAGAGGGTCGTCATCACGTCGTAGACGTCGCCCCGGCCCGCGATCCGGGCGGTGCCTCCCGCCGCACAGAAGGGCACGTCGGAACCCAGCATCGGAGCGAGGTCCGTAACCGTCTCCACTGGCATGCCGAAGTGGCGCCGAGCGAGATGCAGCGCCGCGGCCGCATCCGCGCTCCCCCCGCCGAGACCCGCGGCGACGGCGATCTGCTTGTCCAGCCGCACCGCCACCGGCTGGTCCGCACCGGCGGCCTCCCGCACGGCGATCACCGCCCGCCACGCGAGATTGGCCTCGCCGGCGGGCACCGGGCCGCCCCGCCAGCCGGTGATCCCGTCCTCCTCGGCAGGCGCGAGCTCGACACGATCCGACCAGTCGATCGACTGGAAGATGCTGTCGAGCGGGTGGAACCCGTCGGCTCGCAACGAACCGACTCGAAGACCGAGATTGACCTTGGCGTACGCACGGGCCTGCATCACGCGTCCTCCAGCGCCGCAGCCAGGCGGAGGAAGTCGGCCGGACCGAGCGTCTCGGGACGCGCCGTCGAATCCAATCCGGCACGGTGGCACGCCCCTTCGAGGTCGGGCACCACGCCGGCAAGCGAACGACGCAACATCTTGCGGCGCTGTCCGAACGCAGCCGCAGCCAGCCACTCGGCACGATCGGTCCCCGGAGCCGGCGCCGGCAGCCGCCGGATCTCGACGACCGCCGACTCGACGTCCGGGGCCGGCAGGAACACGTCCGGGGAGACCGAGAAGGCGATCTCGACCTCGGCGCGAAGACCGGCGACCACGCTGGGCAGGCCGTAGCGCTTCGAGCCGGGCGACGCGGCGAGGCGCTGGGCGACCTCCGCCTGCACCATGACGACGTATCGGGTGATGGCCGGCACGGTCCGCAGCAGATCGAGGACGAGCGGCGTCCCGACGTTGTACGGCAGATTGGCCACCATGACCCACTCCCCCGGACGCAGCACCGAGGCGAGGTCGACCGCCGCGGCGTCTTCCATCCGCAACTCCACCTCCGTACCCTCGATCACCTCCCGGAGCAGCGACTCCAGGTGCCGATCGACCTCGAACGCAACCACTCGTGCTCCCGTGGCGGCAAGCGCAACCGTGAGCGTCCCCGTCCCCGCTCCCACCTCGACGACGTTGTCGCCGGGACGGACTCTCGCCGTCCGCACGATGCGGTCGACGACGTTGGGGTCGGCGAGGAAGTGCTGACCAAGCAGCTTGTTCGGCCGGTGCCCGTGACGTTCGAGCAACTCGCGAATCTGGGCGCGGCCTTGAGCCCGCATCAGCCGGCCGGGTTCTCGATGAAGGACGGCGCGCCGAAGACGCGTTCCGCGGTCGCCGTGCTCAGCTCGGCCACCGTCCCCGGATCGACGCCCCAGGCCGAGGCGAGGGCCCTTCCCACCAGGGGAACGAACGCCGGCTCGTTGGCCGTTCCCTGGTCTCGATGCGGTGGCGGCGTCAGGTAGGGGGTGTCCGTCTCGACCATCGTGCGCTCCGGCGGTGCGACGGCGGCGGCCTCCCGCACAGTGTGACCCTTGGGGAAGGCGACGGGGCCGGCGAACGAGAAGGTGACACCGAGCGCATCGAAGCGCTTCGTCCACTTCGGACCGCCGGTCCAGCAATGGAGCACCGCCCGCTCCCCCAGCCCGATGCGCTCCACCGCGTCGTACACGTCCGCAAAGGCATCGCGGCAGTGGATGATCGCCGGCTTGCCGAGGCTCACCGCCAACTCGAGTTGTGCGGCGAACGCATCCCGTTGTGCCTCACGGGGGGACAGGTTCCGGTAGTAGTCGAGGCCGCACTCGCCGACGGCGTCCGCCTCCGCCGCCAGCGCCGTGAGCCTGCCTGCGACGGCCGACCACTGCGACGCGTCATGGGGGTGGAGACCGGCCGACCAGCGCACTCGGGCCGGGTGGCGGAGGGCGATCGATCGCGCGGCGAGGGATTCCTCGAGCCCGGTGCCCGGACACATCACCCACGCAACGCCGGCCGCGGCGGCGCGCGTCAACAGGACCGAAGGCTCCGTCTCCGCCAAGAACAGGTGGCAGTGCGAGTCCACCCAGCGGGCCGCCATGTCAGCCGTCTTCGAGGGTGTCGACTTTTGCGAAGAGCGGCTCGGCGGGGGGAAGCATCGTCCCTGCTCGTACCGCAACTCGGCGCCACATCGGTCCCGCCACAGGAACGTCGATGCCGAGCCCCTCGAGGACGCGCCGCGACGTGAAGGGCAGGTACGGAGCGAGGATCGCGGCGACACCACCCACGGCGTTGATGGCGGTGTTGAGCGTGGTGGCGGTCCGGTCCATGTCGCTCTTCGCGGTCTTCCACGGCTCCAGCTCGCTGAGGTAGCCGTTGACGCTTTGCGCCAGCCCCATTGCGGCTGCCAGGCCACCGCGTAGGCGCACGCCGTCGATCAGGGCACCCACCTCGTCGAAGCCTCGGTCGATGCGGTCGAGGAGCGCCCGGTCCACACCGCTGGGCTCGCCCCCGTCCGGGACGGCCCCGCCGAAATAGCGGTGGGTCATCGAGATCACCCGGTTGACCAGGTTGCCCCAGGTGGCGACGAGCTCGTCGTTGATGGTCCTGGCGATCTCTTTGTCGGAGAGATCCGTGTCGTTCGACTCCGGGAAGTGCGAGGCGACGGCATACCGGAGCGCATCCGGCTCCACGCGCTCGGTGTACCACGCAATGGAGCGTCCCACCCCGCGGCTCGCCGACGCCTGCTCCCCGCCGAAGGTGAGGTACTGATTCGCCGGGACGTCGCTCGGAAGGTTGAGGCCGCCGTGACCGAGCAACAACGCCGGCCAGTAGACGGCGTGGAACGGCACGTTGTCCTTGCCGATGAAGTAGTAGCTCTCCGCCGCAGGATCCTCCCACCATGCCTTCCAGGCGTCCGGCTCACCCTGGAGCTGGGCCCACTCCTGGGACGCCGAGAAGTAACCCATGACGGCTTCCCACCAGACGTAGATCGACTTGCCCGGCCCGAGGTCGTCGACGGGAAGCGGGATTCCCCAGTCGAGGTCGCGGGTGAAGGAACGATCGATCAAGCCGTCTCTCACCATGCCGATTGCGAAATTGAGCACGTGCGGTCGCCAGCCTTCGCGGCCTTGCAGCCACTCGAGCAGCCGGTCCTCGAAGGCACTCAACTTCCAGTAGTAGTGCTCGGTCTCGCGCAGCTCCGGCACCGCCCCAGAGAGCTTGCTGCGCGGCGAGATCAGGTCCTCGGGATCGAGCGTTCGCCCGCAGTTGTCGCACTGGTCGCCGCGAGCCTCGGCGTAGCCGCAGTGCGGACACGTCCCCTCGAGGTAGCGATCCGGAAGGAACCGCGCCTCCGCGACGTCGTAGAACTGTCTCGTGACCTTGCGATACATATAGCCGTTCTCGAGCAGCCGCAGGAAGAATGCCTGCACCACGCGGCGATGGTTCTCCGTGCCGGTGGTGGTGTAGAGGTCGAACTCGATCCCGAGCTGCTCCCAGTTCTGCAGGATCTCCGTGTGATAGCGGTCCACGATGACGTCCGGAGTGACGCCCTCGGCATCGGCGCGTACGGTGATCGGCGTCCCGTGCACATCCGAGCCGGAGACCATCAGCACTCGGTTGCCGATGGCGCGGTGGTAGCGGGCGAAGATGTCCGGAGGCAGATACGCACCTGCGAGATGGCCGAGGTGGCGGGAGCCGCTGGCGTACGGCCATGCCACGGCCACGAGGATGGTGCGGGGCTGGGTGTCGGGTGTGGCCACGGGGGCTCCCTCGTCGATCTCGGGGAGGCGGGGATGGTACCAGGGCGGGCCCGCGGCACGATCGGCGGAGCGGACCAAGGGGCCGAGGGGAGCGCCGGCAAACACCGATCATCAGTGAGCGGCCTCCGGCGCCTTCCCTTGGACGCGGCCACCAGAACGGCCCAGCACGGAGGGTGAACGCCGACCTAGAGTGCGGTCGGGTTCGACGGTCGCGAGGCGGTCGAGCCTGGACTCATCAAGCTGAGGGGCGAGTAGGAAGAGTCGCTGTGAATGTAGGAATGGTACGGAAGATCGATGACCTCGGACGGGTCGTCGTCCCCGCCGAAACCCGGCGGTTGTTCAATATCCACGAAGGTGACGAGCTGGCGATCTCTGTCGAAGGCGACGCGATCGTGATACGGAAGCTCGAAGCCCTCTGTGTCTTCTGTGGACTCACTGACGAAGTGGTGGCGTTCAAGACCCGCGGTGTCTGCGCACGGTGCCGTGGCGAGCTCAACGAGTAGGAATCTGCAGCACCAGCACCGGGCCGCACGGTCCCGGATCGTCAGGAGAGCCGTTCCAGCGCGCGCTCGTAGAGGTCGCGGCGGCGAACGCCGTGTGCTGCAGCGACACGGCGAACCGCTTCCGACAGGGACTCGCCGCCGCCGCAAGCGGTGACCACGTCGGCGAGGGCGCGCTCCATGACGGGTGCGCGCGGTTCCGCACCCGCGATGACGAAGGTGTATTCGCCGCGCGCCTCCTCCGACGTCCACCGCGCAGCCGCCTCGCCGAGGGTCCCCCACCACAGCTCCTCGTGGAGCTTGGTCAGCTCGCGAGCGATCATGACCGCACGCTCGGCACCGAGACCGGTGGCGAGGTCCTCACACACCTCACCGACCCGGTGCGTGGCCACGAAGAGCACGGTGGTGCGGCACTCGGCGGCGAGCTCAGCGATTCGTGCCCGCCGCGCCGCCTGCCGGCGAGGAAGGAAGCCTTCGAATACGAACCGGTCCGCCGAGAATCCGGAAACGGCGAGCGCAGTCGTGACCGCACTCGGACCGGCAACGACCTCGATGGCCGCCTGCACGCTCCTGGCGACGCGCACGGCAGAGACCCCCGGGTCGGATACCGCAGGCGTGCCGGCGTCCGTCGTCAACGCTACCGCCTCTCCGGCCTCCAGCCGATCGGCGAGCTCGGGAGCCCGCTGCTCCTCGTTCCCCGCGAAGTACGACCGCATCGGCTTCTCGATCCCGAAGTGCCTCAGCAGCTTGCGGGTGCGCCGGGTGTCCTCGGCGAAGATGATGTCGACGGACTCGAGCGCCTCCCGCAGCCGCGGGGTCGCATCGCCGAGGTTTCCGATGGGGGTTGCGCAGATGATCAGGCGTCCGGCCACCCACCGAGGATAGGTTCCGCTTCGAGACGGGCGCCCGGGGCCGGGGTGGAGGCGCCGAGCGGCAGTTCGAGCACGTAGGCGGCCGGGGTCCTGACGAACCGCCGCGGTTCGAGGAGGGCGACGGCGCAAATGCAGCCCCCGGCGTCGACCGAGACCAGCCGCACCGGTTCGAGCATGCCGCGCCCATGGACGCGCCTCGCCTTCATCACGAGACCCCACCCGAACGGCGCAGGCCGCAGCCCGCGCCGGCGGGCGGCGAGTCCTGTGGCGACACAGACCGGGGGCGAGCGCCACGTTCCCGCGGTATCCCGGAGTACGACGATCCCGCCAGAGGCCAAACCTGGTACGCTTCCGGCCATGGCGAAAGCAAAGCGCCGGAAGTTGCGCGCCCGCCGTAACAAGGCCAACCACGGTCGTCGTCCCAACGCCGGCCGCGGCTGAGCCGCGTTCCTTCCCTCTCGGGAACCTCTCTGGTCGACCTCGATAGGGGCGCTGTGTCGCGCCCGGAGATCCTGTCGGCGATCCACCACACCAGCGTGCCGCAAGGCATCGCCCAGTGCAACGGTCCCGTAGAACAGCGAGCAGGGTGCCGAAGAAGCGCCACCGGCACTCGTTGGGCAACGTCGATAGCCCGTCGCCAACGCAGTTTGCTGCCGTCAGGAGTGCGCCAAGACCATCTTTCAGCACCCTGCTAGGGGATCGCCACCATGCCGCGTAGCTGCCGGCCGGCGGCGACCGTCGACGCGATCACCACCACCAGACCGTCGCCCTCCCGATCCACGAAGACATAGGGTCCCGTGGGAGGCGCCACGACGGTTGTGTCCGGAGCCTCCCCCTCGTCGCCCTCCGCCGCTCCCGCCTCGTCATCTGTGGGGGAAGGCGCGACGGGAGCGGGGCCGAGGAACTCGACGCCCCCACCCGCCGCCACCGGCTCGGCCAGCACCATGACCCAGGTCGCGTGGTCGAGGAACGCCTGCGCCACCTCGAACGCATCACGGACCGTGTCGCCGCGGAAGGTATAGATGAACGCGATCTCCTCAGGCGTCGTGAGCACCGCAAATCGATCCGCCCCCCAGCCGCTCGCGGTCTGCGTCGCCATCCCGGGCAGGAGAGCGCCGACGAGGAGCGAGCGGAGTCGCAGCTCGCCCATCGTGCCCGCCTGCTGCACCTGATATCCCGCGAGGTCATCGGCGGGGACCGGGATCTCGAGCACACCCTCTCCTGCGGCATAGCGATCGGGGTGGAGGATCAGCTCCGTCGTGAGCGGTTGCTCGTAGGCGGCGTCCAAGGCGGCCAAGCCACCGTCGGCGAGCCGGGCATCGACGAAGGGCAATCCCTCCTCCGCGGCAAACGACAGCTGCACCGCGACCGTCTCGGGCGCCGCAGCAACCGGAACGTCGATGCTGCGCACCGCCGCAGCCCGCTCGGTCGCCGGCAGCCCGTCGACGTAGCGGAGCTGGGCATGCATCGCATCCGCGGCCGCCAGCGTCTCGAGCGCCAGCGCCTCGTCGAGACGACCGGCCGCCGTGAGCTCGCCGGCGCGGGCGGCGTGAGAGTGATACTGGTCGGTCAGGAGCAGCACCAATTCGCGGACGACAACGCTACGGGATCCCTCGTCCAGCGCCGCGCGTTCGGCGCGAACGACCAGTTCTCCGGCGCTCGGGTCGTAGTACGCCGTCGCCGGCGCAGCCGTCGCCTGGCGAATGGCGGTCGTCACCTCGTCGGTGGTGACGGCCAGGCCGAGCAATTGGAGAAGGCGCGATTCGATGGCGAGGTCCGCAGGGTTGAAGCGTTCGGTGAGATAGTCGTTGCGACGATCGTCGAAGGCAGCCGGTTCGAGGAGGGCGATTCGAGGCGGCCCGATGAACCCGAGGCCGCGCAGCTGCTCGGCACGCGAGCGCAGCACATCGAGTTCGCTGCGGAGACCTTCGGCGACCGCGTCGTCGACGCCCGTACCGACGACGACCGGGCTCTCCGCAGTCGAACGGACATTGAGCACGATGGTCGTCGTCGTGGTCGTCGTCGTGGTCGGGAGTGCATCCGGCGCGCTCGTACAGGCCGTCACGACAACGGCCACGGCGACCAGCGGCGCAAGATACGATGCTCGCATCGCCGCGCAGCGTACCGCAGGTGCGTCGCCGGACGTCCGTCGTGCGCCGACCGCGTGCCCGGCCGCGGCTACGGGCGCGGGCCGTAGCGGAGCCGCTCCGGAAGGCGCCGGGAAACGTCGGCTGCGGCGAGGTGTCCCGAGGTCGTCACGTACTTCCCCCACCACGTCACTGCGTCATCGGCTGGGTGGGCGCCG
>JBFFFX010000032.1:0-12519 GCA_041557775.1 Acidimicrobiia bacterium
GCTGGCCGGAATCCTGCTGCTCTTCACTGCGCTGAGCGAGGGTCCGATGGGCATCGTGGCGCCCATCACGGCGGTGATGTCGGCTCTGGTGCCCGTCGGCTTCGGTATCGCCACCGGCGAGCGCCCCAGTGGGTGGGCCTGGGCCGGGATTGCCGTCGGCCTCGCCTCGGTCGCCGCGGTGACGACCGCCGACGGTCCCGCCGGTCGCCTCCGGCCCCGTATCGTGTTGATCTCCCTCGGCGCCGGCCTCGGTTTCGCCCTGTTCTTCATCGCGCTGGGGGAGACCAGCCTCGACGCAGGGCTGTGGCCGCTCGTCGGTGCCCGTGCCGTCTCCGTTCCGGTGATCCTGGCCGTCGTGGCCTGGCGGGGGGCCACGGGGGGCCTCGGCGGCCGGCACCATCTGGCCTACGGTGCGGGGGCGTTGGACATGGTGGCCAACGCGCTCTTCTTGTCGGCAGCGCAGCGCGGGCTCATCGCCATCGCCGCGGTGCTCTCTGCCCTGTATCCCGCGGCGACGGCGGTGCTCGCTCGCGTCGTGTTGCACGAGCGGATGGTGGCCGTGCAGCTCGTGGGAGTCGCCGGCGCCGTAGCCGCGGTCGTGCTCATTGGGATCGCAACATGACCCGCTACCGGCTGCTGCAGTCCGATCCCCCGCGGCTCATCGCTTTTGGAGCCACCCGCCCCGAGCTCTTCGAGAACGCCGCGTTCGCCATGTACGACCTTTCGTACGACATCGCCTCGGTGCCGCCGACGTACTCGCGCCCCGTCATCGCTCCTGGTGACACCTACGAGGAGCTCATCGTGAACTGGCTCGACGAGTTGCTGTTCGTGGGTGAGCGCGAGGAGATCGTGTGGTCGTCGTTCGTCGTCGATCGGCTCGAGGAAGGCGGAGTCCAGGGGTCTGCCTCGGGAATGCCGCGTCGCGACGTCGCCGGCCGCTCCCGCATGATCACCGGTGTCGCGGATCATCCGCATGCGCTCGTTCCGCTCCCAGACGGCTGGTGGGTGGAGCTGGTCTTCACCACGGTGCGTCGCATCGGAGGCTGACGCCGGAACGAGGCAGGGAACTTCGGTGCCGAGTGTCGGGTCGAAGGTTCGGGTACATTCTCCCCACAGTCGATCCCCCAGGGAGGAGAGAAGGCGTATGAAGAAGCTTTGGCAGGAGTTCAAGGAGTTTGCGCTCGGCGGTGACCTGGTGACCGTCGCCGTCGGCTTGGTGATCGCCCTCGCACTGTCCAGCGTGGTGACGTCGCTGGTGGACGACATCATCATGCCGATCGTGGGCATCATCTTCGGTGAGCCCTCTTTCCACAACCTGACGCTCACGATCAACGACTCGGTGATCACCTACGGCTCGTTCATCACGGCCGCGGTGTCCTTCGTCGCCCTGGCGGCTGCGGTCTACTTCATGATCGTCAAGCCGTACAACGCCCTGAAGGCGCGCGTTGCGGCCGGCGAAGAGGAGGCGCCTGCATCTCCGCCGGAGAACATCACGCTGCTGCGGGAGATCCGGGACGCCCTCAGGCAGTAGCCGAAGGCCGGATCTCCGGCGTCGCGAAAGGTCGAGAGGCCTCGTACTATGTACGGGGCCTCTCCTGCGTCCGGGTATGCCGCGGCGCCCGGGGGGTGCGGATTCGAGACGATGTCAGGAGACACGGGAATGCCGAAGGCAGTCTGGAACGGCGCGGTACTGGCCGAGAGCGACGATACGATCATCGTCGAGGGCAACCACTACTTCCCGCGAGGCTCGATCCAATCCCAGTACTTCGAGCAGAACGACGCCCGCACGGTGTGTTCTTGGAAGGGCGTCGCCAGCTACTTCGACGTTGTGGTGGATGACCTGCGCAACACCGGCGCCGCGTGGACGTACGCCGATCCCAAGCCCGCCGCCGCGGACATTCGGGAGTACGTGGCGTTCTGGAGAGGCGTCCGCGTCGAGGCGTAGCCGCCGCACCGGCGGCTCATCGAGCGGTGCCGCCGGTTTCCGCATGAGGCGCGTCTCCCAGCGGGCGGCATCGCCGTCGTCTCTAGACTCCCGTCCATGCTTCCACTGCGTATCGTCGAGTCCGAGCGTGAAGGCTTTGACGAGCCTGTCGTCGAGCTGTGGCGCGATGACGAGTTCGTCGGCATGGTGTTTTGGGACGAGGACACGCCCATTGTCCAGATCTACCCCGACGACGATGGCGACGTGAAGGATCTGGATCTGCGGGAGCTGATGCGGATCCTCGACCTGGCGGAGCGGATCGTCTCCCCGGTGGTCGATAGCGACGACTTCTCTGATCTGCGGGCCGCGGTCGCCGCCGAGGCGACAAGCGACGAGAACGGGTGGGAGGAGGAGGATCCGGCCACGCTCACGCTCGTCGGCGAGTTCGACCCGCGCGCCGCGTACCGAACCGCGGACGGCGAGGGCTTCTTCCGGCGATCCGACGCCGAGGAGTTCATTCGCAGAAGCGATGAGCTCGACCTCGCAGTCGTCGAGATGGAGGGTTTCGACCTGGAGGGTGCCACGCTCGTTCCCCGGCCGAACCTCGCGATGGTCGTCCGTGTCCAGGGCGTGCCCGAGTGGTCGGTGTTTCGGGCAGCCGCCAACGCCCGGGCCCTCGACACGCTGGCCGACTGGCCGAGCCGAGGCAGTCTCGTCATGGCGTTCGTCGTCCAGCAGCCGGACGGCGAGACGTTCGTGGCGTGACCCGAACCGCGGGCCCGTTCGTGGTCCGCGGTCAGTATCCGGCGATCGCGACGACAGCGCCGGAAGCGAGGTAGATGAAACCCGCCAGGATCGGCAGGTTGGTCGCCGCCGTCTCGGTGCCGCGCGGGGTCTCCCACTTGTGGCCGTGCTGAAGGAGCTGCCAGAGAGACGACACGATCGGGACGACGATCATCGAGATCAGCCCGAGCGCAATGACGAAGAGGCCGATCATCGCCTGCACCGAGATCGGCCGGCAGTCGGCCCCCGGTTGGACGTTGATCGCGTTGCACAGCGACAGGTAGTGAGGCTGGAACAGCCGGGCGAGGACTGCCGCCACGGCAAAGCCGGCGAGCATGTACGCAATGAATCGAAGCGGCCGGATCGTCGACTCCTGCTGCATGTCGCCAGCTTACGGACGGTCGCGTCACCGCGAGCTGCGGCGGCGCGACCACCGCACCGTCAGCCGAAGGGGCCCTTGCGCGGGATGTCGGGGAGGTTGCGGCGTTCGCGGATGCGGACCGTGTGTACGACGCCGCTGCCGGGTGCGGGGCGGCCCATGACTCTCGCTTGCGCTTCACCGAGGAGGCGGCGCAGCCGGTCGACCTGATTGCGAAGGCGCTTGTTCTCCTCGCGGAGTCCGAGGATCCGCCGTACGCCTTCGAGGTTCACACCAGCCCCCGTCAGGTCTTGGATCAAGCTGAGCCGCTCCAGGTCCTCGTCCGAGTATCGCCGCGTACCCCCGGGAGTCCGGTACGGCTCGATGAGACCCTTCCGCTCATAGATGCGCAGCGTCTGCGGGTGGACGCCGGCGAGCTCGGCGGCGACTGAGATGATGTAGACGGCGTTCTCTCTCTTGGCCATGTCACACTCCCAGATGTGCTCGCGGGTTCGCTGCGGGATCATCGGCGCGTAGTTCTTCCAAGACGGCCCGTTGCGCGTCGGTCAGTTCGGTCGGCACCACCACTTCCACGGTGACGAGCAGGTCTCCGGTCTTCTTCGACGAGGTGACGCCCTTCCCGCGCACCCGGAACGTCTTGCCGCTCGGCGTGCCTTCCGGGATGCGGAGGCGGACCTTGCCTTCGAGGGTCGGCACGTCGATCTCGGCTCCCAGGGTTGCTTCGACGAACGTGATCGGCACAGTGATGTGCAGGTTGGTGCCGCTTCGCCCGAAGACCGGGTGCGTTCCCACGCGGACGGTGACGTAGAGGTCGCCCGGTGCCCCCCCGTTGAATCCGGGTCCACCCTTGCCGGGCACGCGTACCCGGGCGCCGTCGTCGACCCCCTGCGGGATCTTGACTTTGATGCGACCGCCGTCCACGTTGAGGACTCGCGTCGTGCCTGAGATCGCATCGTGGAACGACAGCGTGACTTCGGCCGACAAGTCGCGGCCGACCTGTGTCCGCGGCGCTTGCTGGACGCGGCCTCCGAGGAGGTCCCCCAGCCCGCCGAACAGGTCGAACGGCGAACGCCCGCCGCCGGCGCCGAACAGGTCCTCGATGTGCACGTATTGCTGGCTGCCGCCGGGGCTGCCCACGAAGTACCCCATTTCCCGAGCGTGGTCGTACTCTTTGCGGGACTCCGGATCGCCGAGCACCTCGTAGGCCTCGTTGACTTCCTTGAACCTTCGCTCCGCCTCCTCGTCGCCGCGGTTCGTGTCCGGGTGGTATTGCTGAGCCAGCTTCCGGTAGGCCTTCTTCAAGTCCTTGTCGGACGCGTCCTTGGGAACGCCCAGCACGGCGTAGTAATCCGTCTCGAGCCATTCCTTGCGCATCGTGCTCAGCCAATCTCCTCAGCGGGGGCGACCATGACCAGCGACGGCCGGAGCACGCGCCCGCGCAGCAGGTAGCCGCGCCGCAACTCCTGTGAGACGATCAGGTCGCCGGCGCCCCCTCCGCCTGCCGCCTCGTGCACCGCGGGATCGAACGCTGCGCCACCGGCCACGATCGGGGCGAGCCCCTCCCGTTCGAGCGTCTCCATCATCTGCGAATGCGTGCCGCGCATGCCATCGAGGATCTTCTCTTCGGCCGGTGTCTGTGGCTCGTAGGCGAGGGCGGCGTCGAACGCATCGAGTGTGGGGAGCAGGGATTCGACGATGCGCTGCGAGGCGCGGTGCACGTTCTCCGCCTGATCGCGCTCGACTCGCCTGCGGTAGTTCTCGAACTCGGCGGCCACCCGTTGCAGCGTCTCCAGGTACTCGGAGGCTTCGCCGCGCGCCTCGGCCAATTCCCGGAGGAGGAGCGTACGGACCGCAGCCTCGTCGTCGGGCAATTCGAGCCCGAGGTCCGCTGCGGTCGGCTCGCCGCCGGGGGCGGCTGTCGCTCCGCCCGCGGCGACGAGATCCGTGTCGAGCATGGCGAGATCGTCGATCGTCTCGACCGTAGCCATGGTCTCGGTTGCTTCTGGTGTCTTGTCGGTATCCGTCATGAGGGCGTCTCTGTGGTGGGAGCCCTCAGGACTCCTCACCGTCCTCGTCAACGATCTCGGCTTCGACCACGTCGTCGTCGGACGCGGCCTCGGTCTCACCCTCTGCTGCCGCCTGGGAGGCCTCGTAGATCTTCTGGCCGAGCACCTGGGATGCCGTGAGCATCTCCTCGGTGGCCTTGTTCAGATCCTCGGCGGAGGCTTCCTCGGTCAACAGCTTGCGGAGAGCGGTCACCTTGTCCTCGATGGCCGTCTTCTCCTCGTCGGCGAGCTTGTCGCCGTGCTCTTGAAGCTGCTTCTCGATCGAGTACGCCGAATGGTCGGCGCGGTTGCGTGCCTCGGCCGCCTCCTTGCGCTCGGCATCCTCATTGGCGTGGGCCTCGGCGTCCTTGACCATGCGGTCGATCTCGTCCTGCGCCAGCGCGGTGCCGCCCGTGATCGTCACCTGGTGCGACTTCCCGGTCCCGAGATCCTTCGCCGACACGGAGACGATGCCGTTGGCGTCGATGTCGAACGTGACCTCGATCTGGGGCACGCCGCGTGGAGCCGGTGCAATACCGGGCAGCTTGAAGCGGCCCAGCGACTTGTTGTCGCCGGCCATGGCGCGCTCGCCTTGCAGCACGTGGATCTCGACTTCGGGCTGGTTGTCCGCGGCAGTCGTGAAGATCTCGCCGCGGCGAGTCGGGATCGTGGTGTTGCGCTCGATCATCTTCGTGAAGACACCACCCTCGGTCTCGACGCCGAGGGTGAGCGGCGTCACGTCGAGGAGCAGGATTCCCGAGACATCGCCCTTCAGGACGCCCGCCTGGATCGCCGCGCCGAGGGCGACGACCTCGTCGGGGTTGACGCCCTTGTGGGGCTCCTTCCCGGCCAGCTCCTGCACGAGCTTCTGCACCGCAGGCATCCGGGTCGAGCCACCGACGAGAATCACGTGGTCGATCGCATCCAGGCTCAAGCCGGCGTCGGCGAGGGCCTGCTCGAACGGAGCACGCGTGCGCTCCACGAGGTCCTCGGTCATCTGCTCGAACTCGGAGCGGCCGAGCTTGCGGAGAAGATGGATCGGGCCCTCCGGGGTTGCGGTGATGAACGGCAGGTTGATCTCGGTCTCTTGTACGGAAGACAGCTCGATCTTCGCCTTCTCCGCAGCCTCCTTGAGCCGGGTCAGCGCCATCGGATCCTTGGAGAGGTCGACGCCGTTCTCGTTCTTGAACCCGGTGACGAGCCAGTCGATGATCCGCTCGTCCCAGTCGTCGCCGCCGAGGTTCGTGTCCCCGTGCGTCGACTTCACTTCGAAGACTCCCTCACCGATCTCGAGCACCGACACGTCGAAGGTTCCCCCGCCGAGGTCGTACACCAAGATGTGGTGATCGTCGGAGGTGTCCATGCCGTAGGCGAGTGACGCTGCCGTCGGCTCGTTCACGATCCGCAACACCTCGAGGCCGGCGATCTGGCCCGCCTCCTTCGTGGCTTGTCGCTGGGCGTCGCCGAAGTAGGCCGGCACCGTGATCACCGCTTCGGTCACGGGCTCACCGAGGAAGGCTTCGGCATCGCGCTTGAGCTTCTGGAGGATGCGGGCGGAGATCTCTTGGGAGGTGTAGGCCTTGCCGTCGATCTCGACGCTCCAGTCCGACCCCATGTGGCGCTTGACCGACCGGATCGTCCGGTTGGGATTCGTGATTGCCTGTCGCTTGGCCTGGTCGCCGACGAGTACTTCACCGTTCTTGGCGAACGCAACGACCGAGGGCGTGGTGCGGTTGCCCTCGGCGTTGTTGACCACCTTCGGCTCGCCGCCCTCCAGGATCGAGATGACCGAGTTGGTCGTCCCGAGGTCGATTCCTACTGCACGTCCCATGAACGCTCCTTCGCGCCGTTCTCGACGACCCGGAGAAGGGGCCGCCCCATGTGTCTGAGTTATATACAACAGTATAACTTGAGTCCAATATTGTCATATTCCTGATTCTCTGTCGCGCTGCTCGTCCCTGGAAGTGGCCGCAAGCCACAGCCCCGGCCGGAGATCTCACGCCGATGCCGTCCCCTATGCTGCAGGGATGCGCGAACTCACTCGTTCGGAGATCGATGATCTCCTGCGCACGGAGCGGGTCGGTCACGTCGCCGTCATCGACGGTGACGTGCCGTACGTGGGGCCGCTGTCGTTCGTGTACACCGAGGGTGTGATCGTCTTCCGCACTCTCGAAGGCCGCCGCCTCGCCGCGCTTCGCAAGAACCCGGTCGTGTCGATGTCTGTGACGAGGACGGGGCCGGGCGCCGCCGACTGGCGAACGGCGCTCGTAACGGGGACGGCCCAGGTGCTGGGAGACCGGTCCGAGGCCAGCCGCTACGTCGCGCACATCATCGCCAAGTACCGTGCCGCCTATGGCGTGATGGAGCACATGCCCGATTGGATGCTCGACCCGCGAGCTCATGTCGTCCGGATCGTGCCGACCGAAGTCACCGGTCGCGCCGCCGCCGAAACCAAGCCGGGGCGGTTCTGAGACCGCGAAAAGTTCTCGTAATGCGAACGACCCAATTCTCACACAGAGACCCGCGCGTAGGCCAAAATCGTCGCCGAAGCGCGAGGCGCGTTGGTGGGCGCGCAGGGGTCAGGATTCAACGGAGGCAGATATGTTCGAAAGCATTGGAGAGGTTCTCGTTCTCGGGGTCGCGATTCTGGTGACCTGGCTGGTCGCCTACGGGTGGGCCGAGCGGCGCGTCACCTCGTCGGTCTCGGACTCCTATGAGCTGCAGATTCTGCGGGCTCGGCAGCGGATCAACACACTCGAGACGGAACTTGCGGGCGATCATCTCACTCCGGCGCCTTCGTGGGCCGACTTCGAACTGGGTGCGGCGAGCGTCACCGATCCCGGATTGAAAGCAACGGCCTGACACCCACCGCCACTCGAATGCGGCGATCACCTCTCCGAACGACTCGATCCCCGCGAGATCCGAGGCGTCGGGCAGCCCGATGATGGCGTGGTAGACGCCGGCCTCGGCACGCGCCCGAAAGCGTTCGATCTGGTCCGCGATCGATCCCGCACCGGCAGATTCTGCGACCTCCGCTGCCGGCTGACTGGGGCCGCGCCGGCCCTCGGCCCTCGTGGCGCGGCTCGGAGCATCCGGGGCGGCCAGCGCCCGCGACAGGTGGGTGACAATGATCTCGTCCGGATCACGGCCGTCGTCGGCGCAGGGGCGGCCGTGTACGTCGAGCTCGTGTCGAACGATCTCCGGATCGCCGAAGCCGTTGCACATGTCGGTGTGCTCGGCGACCAGGCGGAGCGTCCTTTCGCTGCCCGCTGCCGCCGATCGGCATCGGCGAACGCTTGTATCAGAGGAGCACGTCGATGCCGGTGCGGAAACCGGCAGCGAGCTCGTCGAGCTGCGCACGGGTGATCGTGAGCGGCGGCGAGACCTGGAGACCACCGCCGGCGATGGCGCGGGTGATCACCCCCGCGCTGCGGACGGCCGACGCGGCACGCGCTGCTGCGTTGGGGTCGTCGCTCAGGACCGAGTCGGCGAACTGGATTGCAGCCATCGCCCCGACGCCGCCGCGGACGTAGCCGACCGCCGGGTGATCGTTGAGCGGATCGAGGGCCTCCATCAGTTCCGTCTCCAACTCGAGGGCCCGGCCCAACAGCCCATCCCGCTCGATGATGTCGAGGTTCGCCATGGCGGCGACGCAGGCGACCGGATGCCCGGAATACGTGTAGCCGTGGCGCCACATGGCGCCGTCGCCGGTCCAGAACGGCTCGGCGACTCGCGGGCTCACGACCACGCCGCCGAGGGGGGCGTAGCCGGACGTCACGCCCTTGGCGAAGGTGACAAGGTCCGGTTCCAGCGAGAAGCGCGAGGATGCGAACCAATCGCCCACGCGACCGAACCCGGTGATGACCTCATCGGCGATGAACAGCGCCCCGGCTTCGTCGATGACCCGTCGCGCCTGCTTGAGGTAGCCCTCGGGCGCCGGCCGCACGCCGCCGGCGCCGATCACCGGCTCGCAGTACAGGGCGGCTATGCGTTCGGCTCCCACGAGGTCGATCGTGTCCATCAGGTAGTCGATCGAGTCGTAGGGAACGCGAACCACGTCCTCGATCATGGGGCCGTGGCCCTCGATGTTGGGCTGCATGCCGGCGAGGCTCGTGCCGTACGCATGCATGCCGTGATAGGCCCACTCACGGATGATGAAGACCGTGCGCTAGGGCTGACCCGTCTCGGCGAAGTAGCGGCGGGCGAGCTTGGCCGCCGTGTCGACAGAGTCCGATCCGCCCGAGGTCAGGAAGACCTTGCTGTGCGGGACGGGGGCGTAGCCCGCGATCCGGTCGGCCAGCTCCATGGCCGGCACGTTGCCGTAGTCGCCGAACGTGTGGAAGGCCGCCAGCTTGGCCGACTGCTCGGCCATGGCTGCGCCGATCTCGGTGCGCCCGTAGCCGACGTTCGTGTACCACAGGCTCGCGGTGCCGTCGAGGTAACGCTTGCCGTCGACGTCGTACACGTAAACGCCGTCGCCGCGCTCGATCAACAGTTCGTTGCCGCCAACGACGGCCATGTTCGCAAAGGGGTGCCAGAACGATGTCATGGCGGCAATGGTACGACGTCCGCTGCCCGGGCTACTGCCGGGTGAAGACGAGCTGGAGCTCGATCGTGCCGACGTCCTCGATCGACAGTACGCTGAGCCCGGTAGGTGGCTCGATGTCGTAGTCGGCCAGCGCTACCTCGGTTGAGCCGACGACGACCACCGAGTCGCCGTCGACGAGCCGGCCGTCGAGTCGGATCTCGATCGCTCGCGTCACGCCGTGCAACGTGAGATCGCCGACCGCATTGGCGACCACGGTGTCGCCTGGATCAGGCACGGCAGCGAAGAAGTCGACGGGTTCGGTGAGGGTGAACGTTGCGGTGGGAAAGTCGTTGGTCTCGAGCCCTCGGGAGCGCAGTGCCCCATCCCGCTGGCCGCTGTCGCTTCGCAGCGACGTCATGTCCACGTCGACCCGGGCGGCGCGGACGGCGCTGCCTTCGATGGTCAACTCCCCGGTGAGGCTCGATGTCCGGCCCACTGCCTCGGTGGTCCCGATGCCCGCAAGCTCCTCCTGCACCCGGTAGCCGGCGAACGATGCGGCTGCGTCGAGCGTCCAGGTCCCGTCGAGCGCACCCACCTCGCGAGCGATCGTGGCAGGGACGTCGGAGCCATCGGTGACGGTCTCGACCGCATCCTCCAGTGAGACCGGTGGCGGTGCGTCGCTGCGCAGCACGAACCACCACAGTGCTGCCGCGGCGGCGAGGAGGCCGGCGACGGCGACGAGGAGGAGGTTGCGTCGGTTCATGGTTGGGGGCTCCTGGTCGGGTCGATCGTCTGCCGTGCTCGGTCGAGCGCCTTGTCGACGGCGGCGAGCGCATGCAGACGGGCGGTCGGGAAATACGGTACCGCAATGTCTTCGGCTGTAACGAGAAGCTCGATCTCGGTACACCCGGAGATCACGCCCTCGGCGCCGGCGGCAACGAGGTCGTCGATGATCGTCAGGAGGTGTCCGTGTGACTCTCCTCGGAGCTCGCCCCGAACGAGCTCCTCGAAGATGATGCGATGCACCAGCTCGCGGCCCGCCTGGTCCGGAACCAGCACGTCGAGCCCGTGAGCGGAGAGGCGGCCCCGGTAGAACGCCCGCTCCATCGTGTAGCGGGTACCGAGCAGCGCGACCCGCGTGAGCCCTGCAGCGAGGACCGCTTCGGCCGTGGCGTCGGCGAGATGGAGGAACGGGACGGTGATGGCTGATTCGATCTGTCCGGCGACCTCGTGCATGGTGTTGGTGCAGAGCACGATCAGGTCGGCACCGGCCTGCTGCAGCGCGGCGGCGTCGGCGGCGAGCAGGGCCCCGGCTTCGTCCCAAGCTCCGCGTTGCTGGAGCCGCTCGATCGCAGCGAAGTCATACGAGCGAATCAAGAGATCGGCAGAGTGGGTCCCACCGAGGCGGCGGCGCACCTCCTCGTTGATGATGCGCTCGTACTCGATCGATGATTCCCAGCTCATGCCGCCGAGGAGTCCGATCGTCTTCACCTTGCTCCGTCCCGTGCTTCGACCGGGAGTCAGCATCCAGAGTCACGGCTGCGCCGTCAAGTCGCGGGGCTCCACGGGTCGCGGACGGAGCGTGGCGGCGGAAGTGCGAAGCGACGCGGGCCCACGCGCGCTGCCGACTATCGAAGCCGTCGACACGGATCGGCAGATCCGTCGGTGGCGTCGGGAAGGCCGTGGCGCTGACGCCTGCGGGTTAGGCTCGCAGCCCAGGGAGAGAATTCACGGCTGCGCTTGCGACGCTTGTTCGCGTCCAGGCGGTGCGTTCGAATCTTTGCCGCGAAGAACGTGGAACGAATAGCCCCGGCGCTGCGTCGAATCCGGGTGAGATGGGAGTCGCGACGGTGACGGCGACGAGCGAGGCCGAGCTGCTCGGGCGAGCCCGCCGGGGGGATCACAGGGCTTTCGCGGACCTGTTGCGCCGCTACGACGAAGGGCTTCGGGCACTTGCCTATCGCATCCTCCGGGACGCGACGCTCATGGATGATGCATTGCAGGAGGCGTACGTGAAGGCGTACAGGGCACTGCCCAGGTTTCGGGGAGAGTCGGGAATCGGTACCTGGCTGTACCGGATCGTCCACAACGCTTGTATCGACCTGCTGCGCCGTACTCGCGACGTCGTTCCGCTTGGGCCGAACGTCGTCCTCGCCACTCCCGGCGTCGATCGGAGCGTGATTGCGCGGCTGGATGTGGCGCGTGCCCTGGATCAGCTCTCCGTCGAGCACCGATCGGTCCTGGTGCTCGTGGATGCGCTCGGCTTCGATTACCAGGACGCCTCCGAAGTGCTCGGCGTTCCCATCGGCACGGTGCGGTCGCGGTTGGCGCGGGCCCGGCACGCGATGCGCCGCCGGCTGGACGAGGGTGAAGGTCCATGAAGAAGCGCGATCGCCCGCTCAACGAGGAACTCGCCGGGCTCGAGGTACCCCCTCACCGACCCGGATTCTGGGAAACGGTGGAGTTCGAGCTCGAGCGGGTCGGCGCCGCCGACGATGCCGATGGGGGCGAATCGGTCCCTATTGTCGTCCCGTTGGGCCGGGGGCATCGTCGTCGGCGCCCCACACCGTGGTTCGCCGCATCCGCAGCGGCCGCGGTCGTGCTGGTGCTGGGTGTGACGACCGCACTTCTGCGTCCCGGCGAGGCAGACGACATCGCTGCGCCGGGGGACTCCGTGGCCACCACGATGCTCGGGGACGACATCGAGTCGCTGGGCGGGGTGAGACCGGCGACGGCGGAAGACGGCGACGAGGCTGCCCAAGAAGCTCCGTGGTCGGGACCGGCGGTGCGTCAAGCGGTCGCTCCGGCGCCCCTCGCCGCGCAGTGGCTCGGGTCCCCGAACCGGCGCTGGTGTGCGGCC
>JBFFFX010000033.1:0-12301 GCA_041557775.1 Acidimicrobiia bacterium
GAACCTGAGTCACCCGTGCCATCAACCCGGCGTCGACGAGAGCCGTGCTCGACGCCCAGAAGGATCTCATCGAAGGGATCGATCTGGGGTGGGCAACCTGATGGCCTGCTGCGAACCTGGACCCTTGCGACGTGCGCCGGTGATCAGCTCACCTCGGACGCGGTGCCTCGAACCCGGGCTGGCCTGAGGCCGCCCGGCGCCGGATCCCTCCGATCAGCGACGCAATGGCCATGACGGCGGCTGCGGTATCGAACGGGAGGATCAAGGTCATCATCTCGTCCGCTCGTACCACCCAGCTTCCATCGGGACCGAAGCCCACCACGCGCAGGTAGTTCCACACCGACAGCACGCACAGAATGCCGAGCATCCCGCCCGCGACCAACGCCGCGGTACGACCCCACAGCCATCGAGTGCCGACCATCAGCGCCGCCCCTGCCCACGCGATGTCGAGCGCCGACAGCAGCTGCAGAAACTGCAGCGAGGGATCGAAGCGAAGCGCTGCGGACGAGGCGAGGGTGAGTAGGCCGACGACGCCGGTCGGCAGCACCACCAGCACCGCCGCCGCCGCCCAGAGCCGGGCCCGCAGCGACCAGTCGTATCCTGCGAACCAGGCGCCGTCGGCGAGCGGCATGATCCGCACGGTCACCACGAGGCCGAGAGCGACGATGACCGACAGCTGCACCGTGAAGATCGCCAGAGGCTCGTCCGAACCGGGCACGGCGAGGAGCGCCGGCGAGGCGGCCAGACCGCCGGCGAGCAGCGGGAAGGCTCGCGTGATGCCCTGCTCGATGACCCCGCGCCGGGCCGGTGCGATGGCGTCGGTCTCCGTCATGCGTCCTCCCACGCCAGGGGCAGCGTATCGTCGGGTGCGGCCGACGGCGGCAGCGGGACATAGCCGGGGGCGGCGTGGTGCGGCGTGTCGAGGTACACCTTGGCCTCGGGAACTTGGGCGAACCGTCCGTGGCTCCACCGCACCTCCACGTGGCCGGCGGCAATGACCTCGGCGTGCGCCTCGCGGTCGTAGACGGTTGCCCGCCAGTAGACGACCGGCTGGCGCCGCGCCGTGTCGTGCCATGCCGTCAGGGACCTGAACCGGTACCGGTTGCGAAAGTCCCACGGCGTCGCCACGCGGTAGCGCAGCTCCGTGCCGTTGGCAGACTCGCCGAGCACGAAGTACGGCGCCGCCTGGAGGCGCAGGAGCCGCCACAGCACCTGCTCCTGGGCGCGGGAGCTTCGCATGTTGTCCATCCAGCGCGTCGCGGACCCGGCGGCGACCTCGTCGGCGAGGCGCCGGTACGCCGTGGCGAGATCGCCGGTGAGATGCCGCGGAACGCCGCGCTTCAAGCGCTCCCGATGGTGCTGCTCGAGGTCGGCGACACGGTCGGGGAGCTCACCCCCACCGACGTAGTGGCGGCTCTCGCGGTAGAAGTCCTGGTAGGCCTCGGGGGCGACCTCGAGGTACCAGTCGGTGGCCAGCTCGCGACGATCGCCGAGCAACCGATCGAACAGGTTGGCCGGCGACGAGTTGGCGAGGATGTTCGACCCGTACTTGCAGGAGATGAGGTAGACGTGGTCGACCCGCAGGTCGGCCGGCAGCTGGTCGTACCCGGGCGGCCGGTGGCCGCCCTTCCATTCCAGCCACCAGGGAGGACGCCCACGAAGCCCCTCGGCGGAGCGGGCGAACTCGACGCCGTTGCGCCACGCCACGTCGAACTCACGCTCGAATTGCCCGGCGATACGGGCCTGGTCCAGGCGGTCGTAGTGCTCCTGCTCGACGTTGAGCACGGTGCGCGGCCGAACGGCGAGGGCCCGGTCGAGCGAGGCGAACCCCAACATCCCGAGCCCCGTCGTGATCTCGGTGATCTCGGTGCGCAGCGCCGGCATCGCTCAATCCCGGAACAACGGTGCGAACTGGAGCTGGATGCCGATGAGGTCTGGGGGCAGGTCGGCCGCCGTGCGGAGCCGCTCGGTGTAGACGTCGATCGGCACACCGGTGTGGCGGATCCAGCTGTAGACGGCGTCGCCCCACCGTTCTTCCAACAGCGCAGTCCGCAGCTCGTCGACGTCGCCGCCGACGCGGTCGGGCTCGGTACGCGCCACCAGGTGCAATGCCAGTGCTCGTTGCAGCACGTCGAGGTCCTCGGCGAGGAAGACCGCGGGGGGATCGTCGCGGACGACGGCGTAGGCCACGAGTGGGCCCGTCACGTGAGCCCTTCGAGCTCGGCATCCGTCCAGAAGCCCGGGAGCGGCCGCGCCTGATGCCCCGCGGCGTACTGCGCCAGCCGGTCCTGATCGGCACCGCTCTGCATCTCGAGGACGTCCCAGATCGATCCGGGCCCCGCGGCGCGGATCGCCTTGTCGCCCTCGCTGCCCGGCTTCGGAAGGTCCGACGTGAGGAGGAGCAGACGGGGACGGTCGCCCATGTCGGGGCTCTCCCGGAGCACCAAGGCGCGACCCAGGGCCTTCCAGACGGTGTCGGTGCGCACCAGACCTCCCCGCGTGGTGGTGAAGGCGCCCGACACGTCCACGAACCACTGCACGCCAAGCTGGTCGGTCACGAGCAGGTTGAACTGCACGCCGGCCCGGTTGATGCGGTAGTTCTTCTTGACCACGGTGAATCCGGCGGCTTCGAGCACGGATCGCGCGAAGGCTTGTGCAGCCTTGCCCTCGTGAACCGCCCGGGCCTGGAAGTCGACCGGGGGGATCTCCGGCTGGATCGACGCCCGCTCGACTCGGGCCGGCGGGGCGTCCACGGATGCCCGGGACAACGCGTCCTGGGCGTCGGCGACACGGCGCCGGGCAGCTTCCACGTAGCCGGCGTCGAGGTCGTACCCCACCGAGCGGCGACCCTCCTTGAGCGCCGCCACCAAGGTGGTGCCGGAGCCCAGGAACGGATCGAGCACGAGATCGTCCTCGTAGGTGTAGAGCTTGATGAGCCGCTGGGGCAGCTCGACGGGGAACGGAGCCGGATGCCCGACGCGGCGGGCGCTCTCGGAAGGAATGTCCCAGACGTCGAGCGTGGCCGCCATGAACTCGTCCGCGGTGGTCCCGGTCTCGTTCGGAAGCCCGTCGGCGGCCCGCTGCTTGCTCGACCGCGCCCGGTCGAAACGGCCCTTGCTGGCGATGATGACTCGTTCGGTGAGATCGCGCAGGACGGGATTCGCCGCCGAGCGGAACGATCCCCACGCCACGGAGCCTGCGGCGCCTTCGGCCTTCCTCCAGATCACCTCGCCACGCAGCAAGAGCCGAAGCCCATCCTGGAGGATCCGGATCACGTCGGCCGACAAGCTGCGGTACGGCTTCCGGCCCAGGTTGGCGACGTTGACGGCGAGCCGTCCGCCCGGCTCCAGCTTGCGGACGCATTCGGCGAAGACGTCGTGGAGCATCTCGAGGTACTCGCGGTACGACGCCGGCACGCCCTCCTCCCCGAGGTGCTCCTCATACTCCTTGCCTGCGAAGTACGGCGGTGAGGTCACGACGAGGGCGACGGAGCCGTCGGGGACCTCGTTCATCCTCCGCGAATCACCATGGATGCACCGCGGCTGCTCGAAGCCGGCCGCGTAGACGACCTCGTCGTCGTCGGAGAGAACGGGCGCAGGGAACCGCTCGTAGAACGCAGTGGCGTCGTGGTTCTCCCGACGGCCGGCGCCGAAGTTCGAAGTAGATGTCGCTTGGCGGCGTCCGCCCACGAGCTGCTCCCTGATGGTGACCACCCTGCACGATACCGGCGGGGTGTGACGAGAACGGGACAATCATCGAGCGACGCCGGTCGGTTGCCCTCGGTAGCCTCGGGACCATGCTCGCCGAAGCGACCACGTCCACGCCTGCGCGGCTCGTGCTCGAAGGCGCCATCGCCGGCGCCACCCCCGCCGAGGTGACGGCGCACTTCACCGAACCGGACCTCGTCACGACATGGTGGTCCGAGGTGGCCGAGGTCGACGAAGACGGCGCCTTCGCCTACCGGTGGCCGTCGCACGGCTGGACGCTGCGAGGCCGGTTCCTCGACGACGAGCCGGGTCGCCGGATTCGCTTCACGTGGAGCTGGGACCACGAGCCCCTCATGGCTTCCCGGACCGTGCTGGTCACCACGGCACCGGTCGAGGACGGCACGCACATCACGATCACCCACGGCGACTACGGGCCCGACGACGTCGCCGAGCGGCGCAGCCACCTCGAAGGCTGGCAGCACTTCGCCAAACGGCTGGCGACTCGCTTCGAGTGAGCCGGGCCGGCTTCGCCGCAACGGCCCCGACTGCGTGAGCCCTTGCGCCGCTCGTTGCGACGAGCGAGGGGGTCAGGACTCGTCTCGATCTGCCGCTCCCTTCGCCGGCCTTCGCCGGCCCGAGATCGTGCGCAGCGGCATCGCCGACACCTCGTAGAGGGCACCACCTATGTGCACCGGCGCCTTCGCCGCTTCGATGAGGCCCTTCCCCAGTGCTTCCCCGGCTTGGCGCCCAGACGGGGTCCGAATCCATCCGAGGGCGACGAACACACCCAACGAGACGGCTGCGATCACCACCATGGCAATCGTCACGATCACCCAGCCGGACGTCGCCGTGATGCCCGGCAGATTGGGGAAGTTCATTCCGAAGAAGCCGGCCACCAGGGACAGCGGAAGCACGATCGCGGCGTAGACGGTCAGGACCTTGGTGACGTCCGTCGCCTCCCGTGCTTCGGCGCCGCGATACGCATCGAGCGTCTCGGCCAGGGCGGTGCGCGCCCCGTCGAGCTCGACTGCCGCACGAGCGGCCACGTCGAACGCGTCCGACAACCGGCGGCGACCGGCGGCACCGAGGAGCGGAGAGTCACTCTTCCGAAGGACGTCCAGAGCTTCACGCTGCGGATGCACGATACGACGTGCGACCGCGAGATCGAGCCGGACCGCGGTCATCTCCGCGAGGAACCGGGGGTCGGCGTCCAGGGCGGCATCCACCAGCTCGTCGATGCGCGCGTCGAACACCTCGACGATGGAGAGGAGCCGGCGGGTGAGCAGCCCGGCGAGACGTCCGACGAGCTCATCCACGCCTCCTTCGGCGAGTGCCGAACTCGCCTGCACCTGCTCCCACAGGGCGTCAACGGCCGGCGACCGGTCGTCGTGCACCGTCACCAGATGATGGGCGGTGACGAAGCAGTCGAGCTCGTACGTCGCGACCCGGTCGTTCCGAAGGCCGTGCAACACGACCAGCAGGTGATGTCCGAAGTCGTCGACCTTGGGCAGGTCGACGTCGGCGACGGCATCGCGGACCGCCAACGCATCGAGCGCCATGCCGGCCGTCAACGCCGCGAGCTCGTCCAGCTCGTCGACACCGATCACGACATCGATCCAGACCCATCCCCCGTCGGGCGGCGACGCGGGAAGCTCGGCCACCACCGAAGCCGTTCCGTCTCCGGCCGATTGCAGGATTCGCGTCTGCATGGGCCAATGTTCGCCGCACACCACGAGCGCGGCAAGGCGGCCGGGCCGCGGTGCGACCAAGTTCACCCAACCGTGCCCGCATGCACCGCCCGGAGTCGAGTAGGTTGCGCGACGGCACACACCGGCGCAGGAGGAGCGTCATGTTCGATTCGGTCGTCGTCGATGTCGTCATTGCGCTGACACTGATCTTCCTGGTATTCAGCCTCGTGACGTCGGGTGTGCGCGAATTGGTCGCCCGCATCCTCGAAACCCGGGCAAAGGAGCTGTGGCGCTCGATGCGGCGACTGCTCGAGGATCCGATCAGCAGCGACTTTCGCGACATTCGCGCCCTCGCCGCCGGAGCGGAGGGTGAGGCCCAGACCGCCCTCCTCGAAGCGGTCGGCGATGCCGAAGAAGCCCTGCGCCGCCGCCAAGCCGAGCCATCCACAGCTCGCGAATGGCGCAGCCACGTTGCCGAAGCGCTCGACCCCATCCGCGGTGTCGCTGCGACGCACGGCCTGACCGCCCAAGCCGAACCCTTGCTCAAAGGGGCCTCCCGGCGCCTCTCGGTCGAGCACCAGCCGGGACGCCGCACGGCGTCCGCTCTGCTGCGGGCGAGCCGCCGGGGCGGGGCGCGGCCGCGCGTGCCCGAGCTTCCGAGCCGCACGACTGTGGGCGAGCTGGCGGACCAGGTGCGGACGGGTACGAAGACACTGACCGACGCCGTGCACGATCATCCTTCGATCCGCCAGATCGACCGCACCTGGCCCGGCTTCGAGAGCCGGATGCGCGAACTGGACGGCGACGAGTTCTCGGCCGCCGTCGTCGACGTCCTCCGCGCCGCCGGTTTCGCTCCGCTGATGCGCCCCGCCATGGTCGAGATCGGGCGCGCCCTCGATGCCCTCGACCTCGACGACGACCAGAAGGAACGCCTCTGGGAACCGATCGCCGAGGCGTTCGACCAGGTCGAGCGGCTGGCCATCGGCGCCGGCGCAACGGTGGACGACTACGACCGGATCGTTCGCTCCGTGACGGCGCAGCTGGAACGCGAGACAGGCGAATTGCACGTCCCGGGACCGGACATCGATGAAGTACGGGCGCGCATCGAGTCGGCACAGCGTCTCGTCGAACGCCTCCACGACGACCCGCTCGCCCTCGTCCGCGCCGGGGCGGACGCCCTCGAGGATTCGGCACCGGTGAAGGAGGTGGTCCAGGGGCTGGTCGCCGACGCCCGCTCGGTCGCCGAGGACGCCCGCGGGCGTATGCTGGCCCTCCGCGGATCCGTAGGTGCCTGGTACGACACTCGTATGGCGAATCTGTCGTCCTGGTACCGCTCGAGGAGCCGCTTCGTCGGATTCGGACTCGGGTTGTTGGTAGTCGTCGGCTTCAACGTCGACGCCATAGAGATTCCGCAGGAGCTGTGGCACAACGAGAACATGCGGGATCTCGTCGTTGCGCTCGCCGACACGGAGACCGCCGGGCTCGACACGTGCCAGACCGATCCGGATCCGCTCACGTGCGTCGAGAAGAAGGTCGATCAGCTCGTCGAGACCGGGCTGCCCATCGGCTGGGACATCGGCACCGACTGCGGCGGCACGTGCTCCGGCATCACCGAGCGCATCTCCTTCGCCGCCGGAACCGCGGGAGAAGGCCCGTTCGGCGGCCTCGTGAAGCTCGCCGGTTGGATCGTCGCTGCTGCAGGCCTCGCCATGGGTGCGTCCTTCTGGTACGACGTGCTGACCCGGGCTACGGGCATCAAGAAGACCATGCGGGGCGGAGCAGCCAAGACCGCAGCCGCCGAATAGCGCCCGTCAGGTGGCGCTCCTGTAGCTGCCGAGCACCTGAAGGTGCGCCAGCGTTGCCGGCGGCGGGTCGATCACCGCGGCCAGACCCTCGGGCCCGGGGGTGTGCACGAGGTCGACGAAGAATCGGTACTGCCACGCTTCCGTGCTCGGACGCGACTCGATCCGCGTGAGGTTGGCGCCGCGTAGACCCAGCTCGGTGAGCGCCAGCGCGAGGGCACCGGGGCGGTGGGCGGTCGTGAAGACCACGGTCGTCTTGTCGTCGTCCGGATCGACCTGCGGTGCCCCCGGAGCGAGAACCAGGAACCGCGTCGTGTTGTGGTGACGGTCCATCACGTCCTTGCGCAGCACCTGGAGGCCGTGACTCTCGCCCGCCCACGGCGGGGCCAGGGCGGCAACGGTTGCATTCCCGGCCGCGGCGACCTCCCGAACGGCGCCCGCCGTGTCAGGCCGCGCCACCGGGTCGATGCCCAGCTCCAGCAGCGTCTCCTCCGCCTGGGCGAGCGCCTGGGGATGCGAACGCACCTCCGTCACCTGGGCCAGATCGGTGCCGGGGAGGCCGAGAAGCGCGTGACGGACCTCGATGAGATGCTCGGCGATGATCGACACCGGTCCGTGGTGCGGATTGCCCGGAAGCCGGTCGAGCACGGGCAGCACGCTCCCCGTGGTGGAGTTCTCGACGGGGAGCGTCAGCCGGTCGACCTCGCCCCGCTCGAGCGCGGCGAACGCCTCGGCGAAGCTGTGCAGTCCGACCGACTCGGCTCCGGGAAACAGCTCGCCCGCGACGCGGTGGCTGTACGACCCCGGCTCTCCCTGGTATCCGATGCGCATGGCGGTGGAGGGTAGAGGACCGGCCACGCGTCCGAGGCGGTAGCGCTGGAGACACCCGAGCGATCACATCCCGGCCGGCGGCATCCGCACCGTTCCTACACTCGCCCACCGTGAGCCGGACCGCCACCGTCGTCGTCGTCCTCGCCGCGTCCTACGTCGCCGCGCAGGTACTGGCCGACGTCGCCAGCCTTCGCATCGTCGAGGTGCTCGGCGTGACCATGGATGGCGGAACGCTGATCTACCCCTTCACGTTCACGCTCCGCGATCTCGTCCACAAGGTGGCGGGCGTCGCCACGGCCCGGGTCCTGATCTTCACCGCGGCCGCGATCAACGTCGTGATGGCGCTGCTGTTCTGGGTCGTGGCGGAGCTGCCGGCCGACCTCACCGTCGGTCCGCAGACCGAATTCGGCGTCGTCCTCTCACCGGTCTACCGCATCGTCCTGGCGTCGATCATCGCCGAGATCGTCTCCGAGCTCATCGACACCGAGGTCTACCGGCGCTGGGTGGCGAGGTTCGCCGAGCGCTGGCAGTGGGGGCGGGTGCTCGCCTCGAATGCCGTCGCCGTGCCCATCGACTCCGTCATCTTCTCGGTCATCGCCTTCGCCGGCGTCATCCCCGGAGCGGCCGTGGTGGCGATCATCTGGGGCAACATCCTCGTGAAGGGACTGGTGACCGCGGTCTCGATTCCCTGGATCTACCTCGTCAAGCCACAGCGCGCCGAACCCGTCGCTCCCGGCCGAGGCTGAGGGCCACCGCGCGCGGAACGGGCGGAGAGGTAATCCTCAGCTCTCCGCGAGTAGACTGATCGCCTGGGCCCCCCGGTCCGTTCTGCGGCAATGAAGGGTGCCCCCTGTCCGACCGACAGGACACAACGCTCACAATGGAGGCTCAGTTGAGATCTCGCATCAAGCTCATCGCCATCCTCGCCGCGCTCGCCCTCGTGTTCGCCGCTTGCGGCGGCGACGATGACGACGCAGTAGAGGACACCACGACCACCGCGGCTCCGGCTCCGGCGACCACGACCACCGCGGCTCCGGCGACCACGACCACGGCGGCTCCGGCGGACACGACGACCACGCTGCCGCCGCCGCCTCCGGGCAAGACGGTGTTGGCGTGCCAGGTCTCGGACGTCGGCGGCATCGACGACAAGAGCTTCAACGCATCGGCATGGGCAGGTGCCCAGCAAGCCGTCAACGAACTCGAAGGCGTGACGGCCGAGTTCCTCGAGTCCAACGACGCAGCCGACTTCCGTCCCAACATCGACGCGTTCATCGCCCAGGGCTGTGACATCGTCATCACCGTTGGGTTCCTGCTTGCGGCCGACACCGCAGCAGCCGCGGTCGACAACCCGGACCAGAAGTTCGCCATCGTCGACCAGGCACCGGGGCCGTTCGCCCCGTGGGCCGACGACGAAGGCAACCTGCTGTCGGACTACGGCAACCTCCGCGGCCTGATCTTCCAGACCGATGAGGCGGCGTTCCTGGCCGGCTACATGGCCGCCGGCGCCTCGCAGACCGGAGCGGTCGGAACGTTCGGCGGTTTGCCGATTCCGCCCGTGACGATCTTCATGGACGGCTTCGTGCGCGGCGTTGACCACTACAACAGCGTCAAGGGCACCTCGGTGGCCGCGCTCGGCTACGACGTCGAGTCCGGCGAGGGGCTGTTCACGAACAACTTCGAGAGCCTCGACGACGGGCGTACGTTCGCCCAGACGCTGGTCGACAACGGCGCCGACATCGTGCTGCCCGTCGCCGGCCCCGTCGGCCTCGGTTCTGCGGCGCTCTGCCAGGAGACCGGTGCGTGCCTGATCATCGGCGTCGACGCCGACTGGAACGCCACGGCTCCTGAGTTCAGCGACGTGATCCTGACGTCCATCCTCAAGAACATCAACGTTGCCGTGTTCAACACGATCAACAACGTGCTCGTTCTCGATGCGGTGGGCAACCTGTTCAACGGGACACTCGCCAACGCCGGTGTCGGGATCGCCGCGCTCCAAGACAACGCCGCCCGGGTCTCGGGCGAGCTGGCAGACGAGGTCGCCGCCCTGGAGGCTGCGATCATCGCCGCCGGCAGCTTGGCCGATTTCCTGGCCGGCTTGGAGGGCTAGTTCCGCAACCTGACCGATTGAGTGAAGGGGTCCTCCGGGACCCCTTCCTCTCGTCTCGGGCCGCTCGACGCGCCGCGTTGCTGCCGGTCTAGGCTGCGGTCGGCAAACTACGACACGGGAGGACTGGCCTGGTGGCCACGCTGGAGTTGAGAGGGATCACCAAGCGGTTCCCAGGCGTGCTTGCCAACGACCGTGTCGACCTCTCGGTCGCCTCCGGCGAGATCGTCGGCCTGCTCGGCGAGAACGGCGCCGGCAAGACGACCCTGATGAACATCCTCTACGGGCTCTACAGCGCCGACGAGGGTGACGTGCTCATCGACGGTGAGCCCCGAGTGTTCTCCGGACCAGGCGACGCGATCGGCGCCGGAATCGGGATGGTCCACCAGCACTTCATGCTGGTCCCCGTCTTCAGCGTCACCGAGAACGTCGTCCTCGGCGTCGAGCCGGTTGGTCCCGGCGGGATCATCGACATGAAGGAAGCCAAGCGCGAGGTCCGCGAGATCTCCCGGCAATACGGCCTCGAGGTGGATCCCGAGGCGATCATCGAGGACATCCCCGTCGGCATCCAGCAGCGAGTCGAGATCATCAAGGTCCTCTTCCGCGAGGCCGAGTTCCTCATCTTCGACGAGCCGACGGCGGTGCTGACACCGCAGGAGGTGGAGGAATTCTTCGGGATCCTCGACGGGCTCAAGAAGGCGGGGAAGGCGATCATCTTCATCACCCACAAGCTGAAAGAGGTGCTCGAGATCGCCGACAGGATCGCGGTGCTCCGCGACGGGCGCCTGGTCGGCGAGACCGTCCCCAGCGAGGCCACCGAGGAGATGCTCGCCGAGATGATGGTGGGCCGGCCGGTGGATCTGGTCGTCGACAAGACGAAGGCCGAGCCCCAGAACGCCGTGCTCGAGGTGCGTGACGTGATCGTGCTCGACGACCGCGAGCAGGTCGCCGTCTCCGGGGTCTCGTTCGATGTCCGCGCCGGTGAGATCGTCGGCGTCGCCGGCGTGCAAGGCAACGGGCAAACCGAGCTGGTCGAGGCACTCACCGGTCTACGCGAGATCACCGACGGCGCCGTGCACATCAACGGCGTCGACGTGACCAACGCTTCCCCGCGGCGTATCCACGAGCAGTCGGTGGCCCACGTGCCGGAGGATCGCCAGCGCAGCGGCCTGGTGCTGCCGTTCACGATCACCGAGAACATCGTGCTCGACGGCTACTACCACGAGCCCTACTCCCGGGGCCTGCGGATGGACTGGAAGGCCGCGCGGGAGCAGACCGCGACGCTGGTCGAGCAATACGACGTGCGTACGCCGGGGACCGAGATCACCGCATCGAGTCTCTCAGGCGGCAACCAGCAGAAGGTGATCGTCGCCCGGGAGTTCGGGCGGGACGTGAAACTCGTGATCGCCGCGCAACCCACGCGGGGCATCGACGTAGGCTCGATCGAGTACATCCACGAGCGAATCGTCGAAGAGCGCGACGCCGGTACCGCGCTGCTCATCGTCTCGACGGAGCTCGACGAGGTCATGGCCCTCGCCGATCGGATCCTCGTCATGTTCGACGGCAGCATCGTGGCCGAGTACGAAGGCGGCACCGTCACCGCCGCTGAGATCGGCCTGGCGATGGCAGGTGGTGCATGAGCGACCCGCAACAGGACCCCGTGGCACCGAACGCCGACGCAGCCGCGCCACCCGGCAACGAGGGCAACGGCGGCAACGGACCGAAGTCAGGATGGTCCGCCTTCCTCGACGACCTCACCGGAGTCAACGTCGACTGGCGGGCCGCGGTGCTGGTGCCGGTGCTGGCCATCATCGCCGCCCTCGCCACCGGCGTGCTCATCATCGTCCTCTCCGACATCGACCTGTGGCGCGAGTTCTCCGGCGCGGCGCTCGGCGACTCGTTCGGCGAGGCCGGCTCCGCGATGTGGGCGCTGCTCACCGGCTCATTCGGCTCACTCGCCGCGCTGTCGTCGACGCTGACGTTCTCGGCGCCGTTCATCTTGGCCGGGCTGGCGGTCGGCATCGGATTCAAGGCCGGCCTCTTCAACATCGGCGCAGAGGGTCAGATGTTGATGGGCGGAATGGCAGCCGTCGCTCTCGGTATCAGCATCGACATCCCCGTCTTCTTCAACCTGCCGCTCGCCATCATCGGCTCGATGCTCGGCGGCGC
>JBFFFX010000034.1:0-12080 GCA_041557775.1 Acidimicrobiia bacterium
CCAACGGAGGAACGGAACCGCCGCCCCCGCACCTCGCCGCAGTGGCGCGGCGCGAAGGGTGGATCCACGTCCCCATCGTCGTGCCGTAGCGCGGCATACCGAAGAAGCCCCGTCGGCTCGCGCTGCGCACTCGCCCGACTCGACCCCGGCGCGCCGGTGGCCTGGACCGATCGCGGACCCGACGAGATTGCCCCTCCGCGCAGGCCCTACGTCGCCTAAGGTCAAGAGACAGGTACGAAGGGGGCCAAATCATGAAGGCGTCAGTATTCATCTTCGGCGTGCTCGCCGCCGTGGTGGCCGGCGGGGCAGTCGCGTTGCTGCTCGGAGACGTTCCGGGCTACATCGTTGCCGGGACGCTGCTCCTCATTGCGGTCGCAGGGCTCTTCGCCTCACGCAGCATGCTCAAAGGCATGCTCGCCGCCGTCCTCGTCGCATTCTTCGGGGGCATCGCCATCGCGGGGTGGGCGCTCGTGTCGCTCTTCGGTGCCCTCGGCGATACCGAGGGTCCCGTCGCCGCTCCCGATCCGGTCGCGCTTGCGTCGGCGGAAGCCAAGATCGATGCCGTGGAAGACAGCGCCGCGTTCCGTCTGGAGCTCTCCGAGGAGGAGATGCGGGCGTATGCCCTCGAGGAACTCAAGAGCGAAGCGGACAATCCGGTCGCCGACGTCACCTTCGACATCACGCCGGGTGACGACGGCGGCGGGGAGCTGGCGTTCGTTGCGGAGCTCAAGAGCGGCGGGACGACGGCCGAGGGTGCGGTGGGTGCCCGGCTCGAGAACGGTGCCGTGCAGGTCGACGTGATCGACGTCGGCATCGGCTCGTTCAACCTGCCGGGCCTCGCCGAGGGCGCCATCGAGGGCCTGGTCGAGGACGTCGCCGACTTCAACCAGCTGCTGATCGACAACCGCGCGGACGTCCAGGCGATCACCTTCACCGAGACGACCGTGATCATCACCGGTACCCAGGCAGGCACCGATCTGCTCACCGAGGACTCCTTCCTCACCGGATTCGCCCAGCAGGCGGCGTCGGTCGTCGACGTTGCCGAGGTACCCGACGAGCAATTCGGGCCCGGTGTCGTCGACGGCACCTCGGCCGGTGGAGCGCCCTTCTACGTGGCGCTCGGCGACTCCCTCGCCGCCAACGTCGGTGTCGACAGCGCCGCAGATGGATACGTGTCTCGCTTCCACAATCAACTGCAGATTCGGGACGGTCGCCAGTACGGCTTGCGCAACGTCGGCATCTCGGGCGAGACGACCGGGACGCTGATTCGGGGCGGACAGCTGGATGACGCCGTGGCCTTCATGGAAGACAACGAGGTCGCCTACGTCACGATCGACATCGGCGCCAACAACCTGCTCGGCCACCTCGGCACGGCCGATTGCAGCGAGTCGCTCGACGATCCCGCGTGCCGGCAGCGCGTCGCCGACTCGTCCGCGACCTATCCGCGCGACCTCGCGGTCATCTTCGAGGCCCTCACCGATGCCGCACCGGACGCCACGATCATCTTCCTCACCGCCTACAACCCCTTCAGCCTGGGCTTCGGTTCCGACCTCGAAGCGGACATGGATCGCACCCTGCAGGAGTTCAATGCCCTGGCGGTGGATCTCGCCGAAGAGGCCGGCTTCGCCGTGGCCGACGGGTTCGGAGCAATGGACGGCACCGCCGCCGTAACGACCCACATGCTGGACGCGGTGCCGGACATCCACCCGATCGCGATCGGCTTCGACCTGCTCACCGGCGCCCTCGTGGAGGCCCTCGGCTGAGCCTCGTGTGCCGCGTGCGGGCTCCTCGCCGAGGGGCCCGCACCCGAGCGCTCCGGCAGGTAGCCTCATTCGCCGGCGTCGGGTCCCCTCGGCGGATGCACCCTTTGGACCCGACGTTCGCCGCCGCACCCGCGCGCTGAGAGCGATCCGGCGTATTCTCTGGGTGTGCGCTGAATCGCGGTCCGCTCGAGGGGAGAGGTCATGACGGGTTCGCAAGTGATCGAGACGGCAATCGGTCTCGCACTGTTGTTCTTCCTCCTCGCCACCGCGGTGACCGCCGTAACCGAGTTGATCGCGCAGATCTTCAACCTCCGCGGCAAGAAGCTCAAAAAGGCGCTGCGCCACCTGTTCGGCGGAAGCTCCGACAGGGCCACCGCGAAGAAGCTGGAGAAGGCCTTCAGGTCGTCACCCATCATCGCCGACCTGCAAGGCACCTACCTTCGTTTCATCAAACGGAAGCCGACGTACATCGCACCGGAGGACTTCGCAATAGGGCTGCTCGACACGGTGCAGCGCTTCGATCCCGCCTCCGGAAGGCTCGCCGACACCCAGACCGTCGAGTGGCAGTCGGCGCTGGATGCACTCCCGTCGAGCTTGCAGCAGCGGCTTCGCGTCATCGCCGCCGATGCCGCTGCCACCGTCGGTAGCAGCCACGCCGCGCTCCGCAAGGGAATCGAGCGGTGGTTCGACAACGCCATGGGCCGGGTGGAGGGTTGGTACCGCCGACAGTCCCGATGGATCGTGATGCTGGTGGGCGCCGCGCTCACGGTGGGCCTCGGCATCGACGCGGTCGATGTCACAGAACGACTGTGGGAATCACCCGTCGTGCGCGAGGCGGGCGCCGAGGCAGCGGCGACGCTCGTCCTTCGCGAGGCCGAGGCCGTCGCTGCGGTCGCCGCCGAGGCCGCCGAGACGGGCGCCGACGAAGCACTCGACACGTCCCGACTCGATGAGGCGTTCGACAACGTGCGAGCGCTCGACGGTCTCGGCATCCCGATCGGCTGGCCCGACGAGTTCGAGTGGGGCGACACGCCGGAGAAGGCGGTGACGGCGCTGTGGGACGCGATCAAGGCCGACGCGGTCAAGATCGTGGGTCTGCTCCTCTCGATCTTCCTCGTGAGCCTCGGCGCTCCGTTCTGGTTCGACGTGCTGTCGCGTCTCTCGTCTCTGCGGTCCGCGGGGTCGAAGCCGGCCGCCGCAGCGGACCTGGCCACCGCCCCTCCAGGGGGGCGCATCGGACCCATGGCTGCAGGCCCACCGCGGGGAAGTCCCGAAGCAACCGTGTATGCGGGACTGATGGACGCCCTGCTCAGCCGGAACGGCGACGAGCGACCCCCGCAGTCCGACGAGGCCAAGACCGAACCGGACAACGCCGAGGAGGCCGCCGGCGGCGAGGCCACCGCGCCCGCAGCCGCCGTCCCCGCAGCGGAGCCGTCAGACACCGCAGTCGAGGTGGACGCAACGGCGGCCACACCCGAGGCGGCGGACGTCACAGATGTCACCCACCACCCCGTCGCATCTCCTCCGCCCCGCAGCTATCCCCCACCGCCGACGGACGGAACCTGGGTCCCCGAGACGGGCGGCCCGGTCCCGTTCACACCGCCGCCCCCGAGCGGCCTCCCGCCGGAGCCGCGAGAAGGACCGGGGGTCTCCGAAGCGGCGGCTCACGAAGAGCGCCCGGACCCACACGAACGGCCTCCGGAGCCGCCTACCGAAGAGCTGCCCTGAGCGCGGATCGGCGCTCGCCGGCCCTCCATCTCTCTCGGTCACTTCCTGCTGGGCGGAGCAGTTGCCGGATTCTCCGGCCAGTCGTGCTTCGGATACCGGCCGGCCATCTCCTTGCGAACCTCACCCCACGAGCCGGCCCAGAACCCGGCGAGGTCCTGGGTGATCTGAATCGGACGGTTGGCCGGTGACAACAGCTCGAGCCGCAACGGCCGCCCGGCAACCGAAGGCCCGTCCGTCGCCCCGTACATCTCCTGCACCCGTACCGAGAGCACCGGCGCCTCCGTCGAGTAGTCGACGGGAAGGCGCCGCCCGCTCGGGACCTCGACATGGGTCGGGGCGAGTGCATCCAGCTCGGCGATCAGACGACGATCCAACAGCTGCAGCAGCACCCCACGGAGATCGATCCCCGAGAGGTCGTCGAGCCCGGTCGCGGTAGCCAGCGGACCCGCCAGCCAGCCGGCTACGCCTGGTGCCAGCGCACGATCGGACCAATCCGGCCACGGATCACCAAGCGTCCGGTGCAGATACGTCACTCGGGTGCGCAGTTCGAGCGCCGCCGGAGTCCACGGCAAGTCGCGCATCCCTCTGTTCCCGATCCGCGTGGCGATCGCCGCCGCGGTGCGCGGCCCGGGATCCGGGCGCCGGTCGACGGTGCGCAGTACGAGACCGCCGAGCCGTTGCTCGGTGCGGTCGACGAGGCGGTCCCCCTCCCACACCAGTTCGGCACGCTCGTCGACCTCGTGGGCGAAGGCGGTGAGCACGTGCTCGGCATCGATGGCAGCGGCGAGCCGGATACGGGCATCCTTGCGCTTCCCGTCGAGGTCGCCGACGACCAGGAACCGCTCCGCCGCCAGTGCATCGGAGTCCGGCATCCACGCCGTCGTGCGAGTCCGCAGCTGGAACCGCCCCGGACTACCCCGCCGCAACGCAAGCCGATCCGGGTAGGCCAGCGCCAGCACGGTGCCCGCACGATCGGCGTCGATCGCACCCCAGCCGACGCCGGCGCGGCGAGCAAGATCGCGCGCGGTGTCGCGCACCCGGCCGATCGCCGGACCCACGGCCCGCGGATGGCGCCCACCGGGATCGGCGATGAGGCGCACCCGAACCGCAAGATCGGCGGGGAGCTCGTTCGGGTGGCCGCGCAGCACGTCGCGGTCGTCCAGGAGTGCGGCGACGACGCATGCCAGTGCTGCATCCGGGCCCGCGTCGACGACCATCCGCGCCAGCCGGGGATGGAGGGGCAGCGTCGCCATCAGTCCACCGCTGATCGTCATCCGGCCGTCGGCGTCGAGTGCCCCGAGCTGTTCGAGCAGCCGCCGTGCCTCCTCGAGCGCCCGGCGCGGCGGCGGATCGAGGAACGACAGCTCCTCCACCTCACTCCCCCACGCCGCGAGCTCGAGGGCGAACCCGGCGAGGTCGACCTCGGCGATCTCGGGAGCGATGTGGCGATTGCGCCCACCATGCTCCAGCTTCGACCACAACCGGTAGGCGATGCCCGGCTCGATCCTCCCCGCCCGCCCCGCACGCTGATCGGCAGAGGCGCGGGAGATGGGCACCGTGCGCAGCCGAGTCATGCCGGTGCGCGCATCGAACCGCGGTTTGCGGGCGAGTCCGGAGTCGATGACCACGCGGATGCCCTCGACGGTGAGGCTGGTCTCGGCGATGTCGGTGGCAAGCACGACCTTGCGCCGTCCGGGCGGCGACGGTGCGATCGCCGCGTCCTGCTCTGCGAAGGGAAGGCTGCCGTGGAGAAGCCGAACGTCCGCGGCGACCCCGGCGTCGACGAGCTCGCGCTCGATCCGCCGCATCTCGCCCATTCCCGGAACGAACACGAGCACGTCACCGCGCTCGGCGGCCAGCACCTTGCGAATCGTCGCCGCGACGTGGCCGTCCATTCGCGTCTGCCGCCCCGGCGGCACCCAGCGCACGTCGACGGGATGGACGCGAGCGTCACCTGCGATGACCGGCACCGGGTCGTCTCCGCCGATGAGCCGCGCCACGCGCTCCGCATCGATCGTGGCCGACATCGCGAGCACCCGCAGGTCGGGGCGCAGCACGCGGCGGGCGTCGAGCGCCAGGGCGAGACCGAGGTCGGTCTGCAGGTTGCGCTCGTGCAGCTCGTCGAACAGCACGGCGGCGGTGTCGGGAAGCTCGGCGTCTCGCTGCAGGCGCCGGGTGAGCACGCCTTCGGTGACGACCTCGATCCTCGTCGCCGGTCCCGTGCGTCGATCGGTCCGTGTCACGTAGCCGACCGTCGAGCCGACCTCTTCACCGAGGAGATGGGCCATCCACCGCGCCGCAGCTCGCGTCGCCAGGCGCCGCGGCTCGAGGACGACGATCTTGCGCCCCGCCAGCCACGGCTCGTCGAGCAGGCGCAGCGGCACGATCGTCGTCTTGCCCGAACCGGGCGGAGCCGTCAGCACCGCGGCGCCGCGCTCGCGCAGCGCAGCTCGCACCTCGGGAACGACGGCCTCGATCGGCAGCGGATCGGCGGACTGCATCCTGCGAGGGTACGCCTGCCATCATGGCGACATGAACACACCGCACCCGTTCCGGTCCGCCGTCGAGGCCCGCGACCTCGATGCCATGCTCGCAACGCTGAGCGACGACGTCGTGTTCTGGAGCCCGCTTGCCTTCGAGCCCTTTCGCGGCAAGGCGACGGTGGGCCGCCTGCTCGAAGTACTGATGAGCGAGATCTTCGAAGATTTCCGGTACACGGACGAGCTGGTCGGCGAGGACGGCACCCACGCGTTGATCTTCCGCACTCGTGTCGGCGACCGGCAGGTGCAGGGCCTCGACCTCCTCCGCCACGACGACTCCGGCGCCATCGTCGACTTCACGGTCATGGTGCGCCCCGCCACCGCGCTGCAGGCCCTCGGCGCCGCCGTCGGCGCCCGCTACGGCTACATCAGCGCCGCGCACTGAAGGTCGGCCCGGCGGTGCCGAGTGCGCCGCCGCGAGCGCCGGTCAGACGTAGATCAGCTCCGTCGTGATGTCGATGCTGTCGCGGATGCTCCTCGCCACCGGGCAGTAGTCGGCGTGGAAGCCGAGGACTCGCTCCACGGTCTCGCGGTCCTCGTCGGCGATGCCGGCCAGCTCATAGGTGACGTGAATGCGCTTGACGACGAGCACCTTCCCGTCCTTCTCGACTTCGCCCACACCGTGCGACACGAGCGCTCCACCGCTTGCATTGATGCTGCGCGCCTCCAGCGCGCCTCCCAGGGTCCCCGTCAGTCACCCGACGGCGGCGGCCACCATGTAGTCGATGGTCGTGGTGTCGTGCGGAAAGTCGTCCGGCGACACCCCGTAGTGCTCGGCGATCGCACCGTGCACGCCGAACGTGACCTCTCCTTCGCGTCCCGGCAGCCAGGCCCGTCGCATCGGGCCCCGCAAGCGCTCGACGCGTACCTCGGACCGGTACGCCACTGCATCCGTCATGTCACACCTCCGGGCGGCACTGTACCGCGGCGAACCCCGCGTTGTCCGGGGTACCGAGACGGGCATCACTAGCCTTCTGGGCATGGAGCACTCGGCAACAGACGATCTGGCGCAGGCACGTCTCGGCGTCCTCGCCGCCATCCTGGAGGGCGACGCCGGCTTGGCCTTCGACATCGTGCGGGGGCTCATGGCCGAAGGTGTCTCGTTCGACACCGTTCTGTTCGACGTCGTGGCTCCTCTGCAGTCCGACCTGGGCCGGCGCTGGCAGGAGGGCGACGTCGGCATCGCCGAGGAGCACGCCGCCACGGGTGCCGTGGAGACGCTGATCGCGCTGCTCGCCGGTTCACTCTCTCAGCCCGACGACGGCGAGCACATCGTGGTGGCCTGCGCCGAGGGAGACTCGCACTCGCTTCCCGCTCGGATCGTTGCCGCGCATCTCTTGTATCTCGGCCGGCGGGTGACCTTCCTGGGCACCAGCGTTCCGGCGACGGATCTCGAGACGTACCTCGCCGAGATGAAGCCCGCCGCCCTGGTCCTGTCATGTGCGATGGCGACGCGCCTCCCCGGCGCCCGCGATTGCATCCGCGCCGCCCACGTCGCCGGTGTACCGGTCGTCGCCGGCGGACGCGGCTTCGGTGACGGAACCAGCGCACGCAAACTGGGCGCCGATGCCTGGGTACCGACGCCGCGCCATCTCGATGAGCTGCTGCGGACGTGGGACCCCAGACCGGATGCCAGCGAAGCAACGGCACACGACCGCACCGACGAGATGCGTGCGGTCGAATCCGCGGACCCGAAGATCCTTGCCGAGGCGGCGTCGACAGCAGGGGCGATTCTCGGGGACCTCGTGCCGGCAGCGCGGCTCCGCGCGGATCTGCGGATCTTTCTGGACGCCGTGGCGGCCACCCTCCTCGTCGGGGACGCTGGTGTCATCGACGAATACGCAGCCTGGCACAGCCACCTGCACGCACCGACCCACTCCGGGCGCGAATCGACCCACGTCCTCCTCACGGCGCTCCACGATGCGCTCGCGGCCATCGCCCCGACCGGCGCCGCCTACGTCAACGCTGCGATCGATCGCCTCGACTGAGTGGCTCGGGTCCCAGACGCCGCACACCCGCGACCCGGACTTTCGGCCCTACCTGACCGGCGGGCGCGCACCCGATACTGAGGCACCGCTCGAAGCGCAGTGAACATGCCACAACCTACGGGAAGACCAACGTACGTGGTGGTTTCTGATCGCCCTGGCCCGCTGGTTGCCGAACGCACCGCCGCCCGCGACGAGGTAGGTGAACTGCTCGACGAGTTGGTCGGCAAGCCTCAGATCACCAATCCCGGCTGGTTCGACGTGCTCTCCCTCGTGGGTGGTGCCGCTCTGGTCTCTTGGGCAACGTTCGGCGGCGGACCCGGATGGGCGGCCTTCTGGGGTTGGCTGGGCGTGGTGTTCGGCCTGGTCATGCCGGTCCGCGTCCTCTGGCGCCGCGCCGGCGCCACGCGCGTGAACCTTCGCCGCCGCCGGATGGCGGCGCACGGCACATTGCTCGATGTCGAATCGAGTGTGGTCGGTGAGATCGTCGCCGCGTACGAACGCCTGACCGACATCGTCTATCCCCCGGCTGGACCATGGTCGATCCCGGCACTGGAAGCCGGTCATGGCGCCATGCTCGACGTGGCGATGCTCCTCGACGGACGAGCACCAACCACCCCTGCGGAGATCGAATACATCGCCGCCCGGACCAGAGCCATGGTCGATCTGGCCTCGGCTGCCGAGCGGCAACGGGAGGAAGAGGCTCGACGGAGCCGGCTCTCGATCGAGGAGGAACAAACCCAGGCACGACAGGCGAAGGCAGCGATGGCGGACGCCATGCAGGAGATCGAGGTCACAACCGGGACCGGATCCCTCCGCGAGATGAAGCGGGTCCTACGGCTGATGCGCGGAGAAGAAGGAGACGGTCCCAATGCCAAGCCGGATCAGCCCTGAAACGTTACATCGAGACACCCACGAAGCGGCTCGAGACGACGAGACCCGCGAGACGTCTCCGTTTGCACGTGAGGCGCCCGAGCCGGTAGGCGGCGCGGAGTCAGACAGCGTCACAACGCTGAGCCGGATGATGACCGTCGTCGCGATGCCCTTCGTCGCCATCTGGATGTCCCTCCGGTGGCTGAGCCTGGCGACCGTGCGCCTCGCCCGCACAATCGGACGCGCCATCGCCATCACCGCCCGCGCCATCGGACGCGCCATCGCCATCACCGCCCGCGCCATCTGGGCCGTCCTCACCCGCATCGGCATCATCCTGCGCATCACCGCCCGCGCCATCGGACGCGCCATCGCCATCACCGCCCGCGCCATCGGACGCGCCATCGCCATCACCGCCCGCGCCACCTGGGCCGTCCTCACCCGCATCGGCATCATCCTGCGCGCCGCAGCCCACTCCGCATTGGTGACCGGCGTACTCGGAATCGCCGGAATCGGGTTGATCTCGGTCTCCGTCGTCGCCGGGGGTGACACCTGGCTCCTCGGTGCCCCGCTCGTCGTCGCAGCTTCTTTGCTCCCGACGGGACGCCACGCGGTTGGCGCGACCCTCCGCGCCCTCGGACGGGCATGGGATGTCATCGTTCGAGGCAGTCGACGACTCGCGACGCTCGTCAACCGCCTCTGGGGCTCCGCCGCCCGATTCGTGCGAGCCGCGGGGCGGCGAGTAGGTACGGCGCTGCAGCGCGCGTGGCGCGCCTCGCGCCGAGCGTGGTCAGCGTTCTTCGAGACCGCCCTTCGACCGGCCGCCCGTTGGCTCGCCCGAGTAGCAAGGGTGACCGGGCGGCGGATCGGCATAGTGCTGATCGCTCCGTTCTACCTCGCCGGCAAAGCTCTGGAGAGAGCCTGGCAGGGCCTGACGCGGCACGCGCTCGAAGCAGCGGCTGCGTTGCGGCGGATGCTGCGCCGGACCGTCGCATCTCTGTTCACGGGCCTCGCGGCAGCAGGGCGGCGCGCCCGGGCGAGAGTCGGCGACGCGTTACGTTCGACAGCGGCAGCCACGCGCCGCGCTGCTCGGATCACGCGCCAGAGCGTCCACACCGCGCGGTTGTCGATCCGCGGCGCATGGAAAGCGATCCAAGACCGCTTCCATCCGCCTGGGACCCACGGTCCTCAGCACTGACCCGGCCGCCGGTACGGCACGCGGGCGAGTCGCGTCGCTCGGTAGGGTGCCTCAACGCAACGGGGAGCAAGGGTCGACTTGAGGCGCATCCTGACCGGGATGGGTATCCGGTCCGGCGAGGAGACGATGGCCGGATGGGTGGCGGCCGTGTTCCTCATGGTGCAGACCACGCACGGCCTCGGCGCCAACACCGCCGATGCGCTGTTCTTCCGCCGCTTCGGCGTGGAGTTCCTGCCCTACATGTTCATGGTCCTCGGGCTCGTGACGGCCCTCGCCATGCTCTCGTACGGGGTCGCCCTCAATCGGATTCTCCGGCCCCGGGTGCTCCGCGGCACCCTCGCCCTCGCTGCCGTGCTCTACGTCGCCGAGTGGGCACTCGTCGGCAACGACCCCCCGGGGCTCTATCCGGCGATCTGGGTCACCGTGAACGTCGTCATCTTGGTGACGTTCACGCTGATGTGGAACGTCGCGGGTGAAGTCACCGACGCTCGCCAGGGGAAGCGTCTCTTCCCCCTCTTCGCCAGCGCCGGGATCCTCGGAGGGATCATCGGCAATTTCGCGACGGGACCACTGGCGAAGATGCTCGGCACGGAGCATCTCCTGCTCGTTGCCGCCCTGATCCTGCTGTCCGCCCTCGCACCGCTCGGCAAGGCCGCCGCGCACTTCCGCCCGGGCGCGGAGCCGGAGAGGCGCCCCGTCATCGACGACTTCCGCGCCGGGTGGAACATCACACGCCGCATCCCGCTCCTCGGTCTCCTGGCGATGATGGCGGTGCTGTTCCAGATTCTCTTCTTCTCCGTCACCTTCCCCTTCAGCGAGCAGGTCGCAGGCAACTTCCCCGACGAAGCCGATCTGGCGCAATTCCTCGGGCTGTTCTCGGGCGCCGCCACGGTGGTGTCGTTCTTGGTGTCGCTCTTGATCGCCAACAAGGTGATGAGCCGCTTCGGCGTCGTCACCTCGGTGTTGCTGCTGCCGATCGCGTACGTGGCCGGCTTCGCCTTGTGGATTCCCACCTTCACCCTGGCCACGGCCGCGTTGCTGCGCGGTGCCCAGTGGGTCATGGTCAACGCGGTCTACGGTTCGGCGTTCAACGCCTACTTCAACGTGGTTCCTCCGGACCGTCGTTCGATGGCGATGTCCTTCATCACAGGAGTGATCGCCCAGCTCGGCATCATTTTGGGTGGCCTGTGGTTGCTCATCGCCCAGGCCGCGCTGAGTGACACGGTTCAGTTTGCGATTTCGCTCGCCATGGCCGCCGCCACCGCCGGCCTGGTCCTGCGCTCGAGGGCGGCCTACGTCTCGGCGCTGATCGACGGCCTCCGAACGGGACTCGTGGGCTCGTTCACACCCGACCCACTTCCGGGCTTCAGCCAGGTCGACGTCATCTCCGAGGTGCGCGGGGTCGTCGAGGGGGCGCTGAACGACGAGGACCCCGGCCTCCGGCGCCTCGCCGTTCGTATCCTCGGTCGGTTGGGCGACGAGGATTCGCTCGACCTCGCGGCGACTGCCGCGACCGACGCGGATCCGGCGGTTCGGCTCGCCGCCGTCGAAGCGGCGGGTTCCCGACTGCCTGCGGAGATGGTCGCCACCCTCCTCCACGATTCGGATGCGGCCGTGCGAGCGGCGGCGATCGCCCGCGCCTATGAGCCTGCGTCCGAATCGATTGCCCGGGCCGCCGCCGATCCCGCGCCGGAGGTGCGCGCCGCCGCGGCCGCGTGTCTCACCGCCACCGACGAAGACTCCGCGGTAGGTCTCCTCACACCCATGCTCGACGGCGACACCGCGACGCAGCTGGCCGCGTTGGGAGCGGTGCGACGCGTCCCTGCGCTGCACCCCAAAGTGGCGGAGATCCTCCGACAGAGCTCGGAGCCGGCGGTACGGGCGGCCGCCGCCGGAGCACTCGATCCACGCGTGCACGAGCAGGAACTTCTCGCGGCGCTCGAAGACACGAACGCGCACGTCCGCACCCTTGCAGCCGAAGCCCTCGCCGAAGACC
>JBFFFX010000035.1:0-12049 GCA_041557775.1 Acidimicrobiia bacterium
CCCGGGTCGGCGTGAGCCGGCACCAGGCGATGCAGTCGATGGCCGAGCGCACCGATGTGGACGATCTCAATTCGTTCATCCTCGCCATGAACCAGGCCGACAGCTTTGGCGTGAGCGTTGGTCGCATGTTGCGGGTGCAGGCGGACGAGATGCGGACACGGCGCCGTCAGCGGGCCCAAGAGAAGGCTTTTGCGGCTCCGGTCAAGATGGTCTTCCCGCTGGTGCTCTGTATCTTCCCGGCGATATTCGTGATTCTCCTCGGACCCGCAGGGCTCAACATCCTCGAGAACCTCGGTCGCTGAAGCCCGTGAGCCGGATGGGCCTCCGCCATCTCTGGCTCCTCGTTCCGTTCTTCGCGGCGGCGGCGCGGTCGTGGCTTCCCATCGGAGACAATTCGTTCTTGTGGCACGTGCGCAGCGGAGTCGACCAGCTGACCGCCGGCGAGGTGCTCCGCACGGATCCCTACTCGTTCACCAGGCTGGGCGAGCCCTGGCGGACGCAGTCGTGGTTGGCGGATCTGCTCTACGGGCAGCTCGAAACGTGGTTTGCCGCGCTGCGCTGGGTGCCGTGGTTCAGCTTCCTGGCCGCGTCGTTGGTGCTCGGTCTCGTGCTGGCGCTCGTCTTCTCGCGCAGGGGCTCCCTCACTTCGGTTGGAGTCGCCATCGTGCTGTTCGGGTGGATCCTCATGCCGTACGCCAACCCGCGGCCCGTCGTGCTCAGCTACGCCCTCTTTGCGCTTCTGAGCATGATCATCGTGTCGAACGGGAGGTTCCTCTGGGCGGTGCCCGGGCTCATGTGGCTCTGGGCCAGCGTCCATGGCTCATTCATCGTGGGAATCGGCCTGCTCGCGATGGACGCGGTCCGGCTGCGTTCCCGCCGCCACGCCGGTGCACTCGCGCTCGGCCTCGTGGGCGCGTCGATGACCGCCCACGGTGTTGGCGTGTGGGAGATCCTGTACCGGTTCGCTGCGAACCGGAGAGGCCTCGATTTCATTCTCGAGTGGCAGCCACCCAACTTCCAGAGTCCGTGGCTGTTGCCTTTCGTGGCGACCATTGGAATCCTCATGGTCGGCCTGGCCGCCCAGCGCATTCGGCAGCGCGACCTGTGGCTGATCGTCCCGATCGTGGCTTTCGGCCTGCTGTCCTCTCGCAACGTGATGCCGGCGATCGTGCTGCTGATGCCGTGGGTCGGGGAGGGCCTGGCCCCGCTCCGGCGTGACGACGAGATCCCCCGCGGCGACCTGCGCTCCATGGTGACCGCCGGCCTTCTCGTTGTTGTGTCGGTCGTTGCAGTTTCCCTGCCGCCGCGCCTCAATTCGGAGCGGTTCCCGGCTGATGCAATGGTCGACGCGCTCGAACCCGGCCCGGCGTTCCACACGATGGGTACCGGCGGCTACCTCATCTATGCAGCAGCCGACGATCGCCGGGTCTTCGTCGATGACCGGGTGGAGCTCTACGGACCCGATTTCCTGGGTGTGTACCTCGATGCATCGTTCGGGGTGACATGGCGCGAGCTGTTCGCCGAATGGCAGCTCGAACAGGCGTTGCTCGCAAACGCCAGCGCGCTGCTCACAAAGCTGGTAGAAGACGGCTGGCAGGTGTGCCGCGCAGACGACCACTTCAGCGTGGTCGCAGTCGACTGTCCTTGACGCAGGATTTCGCAGACCGCTGCAGGCGGGCACCGGCGGCGCGAGAAAGCCCGCCGTTCACCGGCGGGCCTTCATATGGATCGCGGTCAGCTCAGAGGCTGTCGGCGATCGAGCTGAAGTCGTCCGACACGTTCGTGCCGACCACCGAAACCGCCGCAATGGCAACGAGGGCGATCAGTGCGAGCAGGAGCGCGTATTCGACGAGGCTCGCGCCAGATTCGTTCTGGCTGTACTTGTCTCTCAAAACGGTCCACAGATAGAGAACCATTCCCAAACCTCCTAGGGCGATGCGCCCTGGATTCTAGATTCCGGCAGGTTGCTTAGCCATAGGCCGACCGACCTACACGGTAGGCGATCACGTTGGCGAGAGGACTCTACTCGGTCGGCTCACGATGCAAGCCGAGGCGGATTGCTTCGACCGCCGCTTGGGCGCGATCGGCGACCGCGAGCTTGTCGTAGATGTTGGCGAGATGATTCTTGACGGTCTTCTGGGAGATGTAGAGGAGGTCGGCGAGCTCGTCGGTGGCGCTCACGCCTTGGGCGAGGAGACGCAGGATCTCGCGCTCCCTCGCCGTGAGCGACGCGGCGCCGGCATCGAGCTGCGGACTGCGGTGTCGGTCGAGGATGTCCTCGAGGTCCTCGGCGCCGAGCAAGTGCTCGCCGGCAGCCGCCGCCCGGACCGCAGCGGCCAGGTCGGGCAGCGGGGTTGCCTTCGAGAGAAAGCCGACCGCTCCCGCAGCCTCGGCTTGGCGGCGCTCCGCCTCGCCTGTGTGCATCGTGACAACGATCGCAGGCACGCCGCCGGACATCTCCCGCAACGCGGTGATTCCGGAGACCTCCGGCATCTCGATATCGACGAGCAGCACCTTCGGCTGGTAGCGCCTGGTCTGGTCGATGAGCTGGCTGCCGTCCTGGGCGGTAGCCACGACTCGGATGTCCGGGATGCTGTCGAGGGCCTCGGCAAGGCTCTGCAGCATGAGGGTGTGGTCGTCTGCGATTACTACGTCAATCATGCTTCCGCCGGGAGTTGGTCGCCCCACACTACTGTCAAAGTCGTGCCGCGCCCGGCATTCGACTCGATCGCGACGGACCCCGAGATCGCGGCCGCCCGCTCGCGCATGCCGACGAGCCCGAAATGGCCGGGGTAGTCGGCCGTGGCGTCGAAGCCGAGCCCATCGTCTCTGACGTCGATGCGGCCTGTCTCGCCCTGTACGAAGCCGTCGATGGTGATCGTGTCGGCCTCTGCGTGACGTGCGGCGTTGCGTACCGCCTCGATGACGATCGCGCCCACCTCCGCCGCGATAGCTCCGTCGGTGACGGCGCGCTCCTGGATCTTGAGGACGATGCGGGGCGGTCCGCCGCCGAGCTCGGCGGCGATGCGGTGGATGTGTTCGAGCAAGGTCGTCGTGTCAGCCCTGCGGAGCGACGCCACCGTCGACCGCACCCTTTCCACCAGTTCGGTGACGCCCGTCCGCAATCGCCGTATCTCCCGCTCAGCGCTCGTAGTCGTGGCGTGGTTCATGAGGATGTCCATGTTCAGTCCCAGCGAAGCGAGGGCAGGTCCGATGTCGTCGTGGAGCTCGCGGGCGACGCGATTGCGCTCGTCCTGGATCGAACGCCGGGCCACGGTCTGCAGGAGTTGGATGTTGTCGAAGGCAAGCGCGACCCCTGCCGTCGCGCTGGCGATCGTCGACGCGAAGGGTTCGAGGGACTCCTCGGGGTCGTGCCAGAGGCAGAGGGAGCCGAGGTCGCGTTCACCGATCGCAATCGGGTACTCGGTCGCCACGTCGCCGCCGTCGATCCCTCCCCATTCGGCAACCACATTGCTATCCGTCGCCGACATCACGTTTCCGTAGTTGAAGGGAACGCTCTTGGAGAGATCGAGAAGCGCCGACTCTCCGACGTTGACGGCGCTGAGCTCACTGGTCCCGGCGAGCTCGACCAGCTCGACCAGCAGTCCGTGGGCTGATTCGAGCCGTTCGACGCGCTCGGCGTCGAGTGCCGATGCGGCACGCAAGGCATCCGCTCGCGCTCGCTCGATCACGAGCAGGCGGCGCGCCTGGCTGAAGGTGAAGCCGATGAGGAGATACAGCACGATCGTCGTGGCGCGTTCGATCAGATCGACGTTCAAGAGGAGCAGAATGCCGATCATGCCGGCCGTGGCGAGCAGCGCCGTCTCCATTCCGACACGGAATCCCATGAAGGCCGAGGCGAAGAAGATGGGCACGCTCACCAAGAGGACGTAGCCGCCGTTGGCGCCGTCGGTGAGCCAAACGGCCGCCAGAGTGGCGAACACGCCCGCTGTGGCAAGGATCTCGCCTGTCAGCACGCGTTCGCGTGCTTGGCGGGGCGTCGCCTGCAGCACCACGACATAGCTACCCGCCACGATGGCCGCCCACGTGGCGCCGCCGCGGTTGCCCGATTCGAGCCCGCTGAGGAAGATCGCAAGCCCGAACGCGCCGAACATCAGGGCGGTGAGCGTCCAATCGAACCGGGTTTCCCATGCAGTGGCATCGGTGCGTTGCATGGCGTCAGGGTACAGTCGACCGGTGAGCAGTCTGAAGGATCCCGCACCGGGTCTTCGCTTTGTTCTCGCCGGCCCGATTGGGAGCGGCAAGTCGGCGGTGGGTCACATGCTGGCGGCGCGAGGCGCCGAGGTGATCGAGGCGGACCGCATCGGACACGCCGTGCTCGAGCCGGATGGCGAGGCGTTCGAGGCAGTGGCGGCGCGGTGGCCGACCGTCGTGCGCTTCGGCCGTATCGACCGCGCAGCGTTGGGTGCCATCGTGTTTCGGGACGAGACCGAGCTGGCCGCCCTCGAAGCGCTCACCCACCCGAGTATCGCCGTCCGTATCGACGAGCTCGCGGCCGAAGCCGGTGGTCGGGTTGTCGTGGTCGAGCTGCCCCTGACGAAGGACTTGATGGGTCCGGGATGGCACCGTGTCGTCGTGATCGCCGACGCCGATCTCCGTCTGGATCGGGCGGTTCGGCGCGGGATGGACGAGGCAGAGGTCCGGGCTCGTATGGCCGCCCAGGCTCCGCCTGAAGCGTGGCTCGCCATCGCCGACAGCGTGATCGTGAACGACGGCGACTTGGCGCGGCTCGAACGTCGCGTCGACGAGTGGTGGCAGCGGGAGGTGACCCCGTTCACGGCCGGCTGATCTGTCGCGACTGCCGGGTACGCTGCGGAGATGATCCCTTTCAAGGTCCATTCTGACTTCGCGCCGGCGGGCGATCAGCCGGAGGCCATTGCGCAGCTCGCCGCGGGGATCGAGAAGGGCGATCGATTCCAGACATTGCTCGGCATCACGGGCTCCGGGAAGTCGGCAACCATTGCCTGGGTCATCGAGCAGGTGCAGAAGCCGACGTTGGTGCTGGCCCCGAACAAGGCACTCGCCGCCCAGCTCGCCAACGAGTTCCGGCAGTTCTTCCCCGAGAACCGGGTGGAGTATTTCGTCAGCTACTACGACTACTACCAGCCTGAGGCGTACATCCCGCAAACGGACACCTACATCGAGAAGGAATCGACGATCAACGACGAGATCGACCGGCTGCGTCACTCCGCGACGGCGGCGTTGTTGACCCGGCGGGACGTGATCATCGTGGCATCCGTGTCCGCCATCTACGGCCTCGGCTCTCCCGAGCAGTACGAGGGACAGCTGCTTCGGCTGATCAAAGGGGTGGAGCTGCCGCTCGATTTCGCAGTGAAGCGCCTCGTCGAGATCCAGTACGAGCGCAACGAGGTCAACATGATCCGCGGGCGCTTCCGGCTGCGTGGCGACACACTCGAGGTCTTCCCGTCCTACGAGGAGTCGGTCTATCGGGTCGAGTACTTCGGCGACGAGGTCGAGCGGATCCTGCAGATGAATCCGGTCACCGGAGAGGTCATCAGCGAGCTCGGCGATCTGTGGGTGTATCCGGCAACGCACTACGTGACCGGCCGCGACCGACTGCTGCGGGCCGTCGCCGGGATCGAGACGGAGCTGCATCAGCGCCTCGCCGAGCTCGAGCGCCAGGGCAAGCTGCTCGAGGCGCAGCGGCTCCGGATGCGCACGAGCTATGACATGGAGATGATGCGCGAGATCGGCACCTGCGCCGGTATCGAGAACTACTCCGTGTACCTCGACGGGAGGAATCCCGGCGATCCCCCGTACACGCTCCTCGACTACTTCCCCGAAGATTTCCTGATGGTCATCGACGAGAGCCACGTCACGATTCCGCAAATCCACGGGCAGTACGCCGGCGACCGCAGCCGAAAGAACGTGCTGGTGGACCACGGCTTCCGCCTGCCGACGGCTCGTGACAACCGACCACTGACCTTCGAGGAATGGTACGGGCGGACTCCGCAGGCCGTCCTCTTGTCGGCAACGCCGTCGGACTGGGAGCTCCAGCATTCGACGAGCGTTGTGGAGCAGATCATCCGTCCGACGGGACTCGTCGACCCGGAGGTGATCGTGCGCCCGACCAAGGGCCAGATCGATGATCTGGTCGAGGAGGTGCGCTCCCGCGCAGAGGAGGATCAGCGGGTACTGGTCACGACCTTGACCAAGAAGATGGCCGAGGATCTCAACGACTACCTGCTGGAGTTGGGGTTGCGGGGCCGCTATCTCCACAGCGACATCGACACGCTCGAGCGTGTCCAGATCCTGCGCGATCTGCGCCTCGGCGAATACGACGTTTTGGTCGGCGTCAACCTGTTGCGCGAGGGCCTCGATCTGCCGGAGGTTTCGCTGGTGGCGATCCTCGACGCCGACAAGGAAGGGTTCCTCCGGTCCGAGACTTCCCTGATTCAAACCATCGGTCGGGCCGCCCGGAACGTGGATGGCCAGGTGATCATGTATGCCGATGCCGTGACCGCCTCGATGCAGCGCGCCATCAACGAGACGAACCGGCGGCGGCTGCGCCAGCTGCGCTACAACGAGGAGCATGGGATCGATCCGCAGACGATCCGCAAGAAGGTCTCCGACATCCTGGAGCTGGTGTCGTCCACGTCGTCGCCGGCCGGGGACCGCCGCAGCCGTGAGCTGACCTCTCGTGAGCCGCTCGACCTCTCCCACGACGACCTGCGCCGGCTCATCCAGAGCCTCGAGGAGGAGATGCATGAAGCGGCGACGGAGCTCCGTTTCGAGTACGCCGCCCGGCTCCGCGACGAGATCAACGAGTTGCGCCGGGAGCTCCGCGAGGTCACGGAGGCCGCGAGCTGACCAGGGCGCGGTCAGCCGGTGCTGCGCACGTGAAACACCAAGGCGCGATGGATTCCGGAGGTGATCTCGGTGACGACCTCGGCGTCGTGGTGTGGGCTCAGATCCGCCGCGACAAGCATGTCGTACAGGGCCTTCGAGCCGGGGACCCCGCGGTCGAACACCGCGTAGAAGTCGTCGGGGTAGTCGGCGAGGTCACCGTCGGCGTACCGGGGGGTCGCGTCGACGTTGATCCCGTGGACGACCGGCGCATCGACGTACCCGGAGCGGGGATAGGTCATCCAGTAGTGATGTGCCCGTCCGTAGAAGAGCGGGACGTCGTCCGGCAACTCGGTGATCGCCGCGGCGGTTGCCAGGTGGACGTCGAGGAGCTGGGCGTACTCACCAGACCGCTCGAGCGAAGCGAAGTTGTTCTGACCGTCTGATGGGTACAACGTTCCGTTCAGGTTCACGACGAACACTGCCGTCGTTGCGGCGAGGGCGATGAGAGCGGTGCGCTCGGTCAGGAGGCGGCGTACGACCAGGGTGGTACCGATCACGGTGAACGGTACGACCTGCACCCAGTAGCGGGGAAGCGTGGCGAAGCCGAACCCCCCAGCCACCACGTGGACCACCACGAAGGAGAGGAGCAGGGTGCGGACCAGGACCTCGAGACGGATTGCCGCTTCGGTACGTTCCGCATCGCCGACGAGGGGCCGGTCGACAACCGCCGGCCGCAACAACAAGAACAGGGCCAGTAGGGCAACCATGTCCGGCATGTTGAGCGTCAGCCGTACGGAGGGTCCGGTGGTTTGGACGATCCCCGACAACGAGAAGGCGAAGCCGCCTTCGCCCGTCTGGAGTACCAGCATCGCGAGCAAAGCGAGGAGCGAGGGCGCGGTGGCCACGGTCAACGCGTCGCGACGGCGGGCGCCGCCGTCGGCGACGAGGGCGAACAGGGCGAGCCCGAGCGCGACGATGATCCCCGACTCCTTCACGAGCACCGCGGCGGAAGCCCAGACGGCGGCCGCTGCCGGGCGACGCCGCAGCATGGCGTCGGCCGCCCACGCCGTCGCGGCCAGCACCGGCGTCTCGAGGTAGATATCGCCGGCCTGGGTCATGACGACCGGGGCCGCGATGCCGGCCACGGCAGCTGCGATGGCGAGGCGATCGGGGAGCGCATGGCGGCCGACGCGGTACACCCCGGCTCCTGCGAGTGCGGCGAGGGCGAAGTGCAGCACGTGAAGCGTGACGAACACGGCCGTTCCGTCGACCACGAGCATGACCAGCGCCGTGAGCAGGGTGACCACCGACAAGGAATGCACGTTGGGACCGGCGGCCTGGTAGCCGGGCTGCGACAGCAAGTTCCCGTAGTCGAACCCGTTGGTGACGAGCGTCTCGGCTGCGGGGAAGACGCCGAACGAGCCGTCCCAGACCGCGGGTTGGTCGAGCGCCGAATACCGCAGCAGCAGAATCAAGACGAACAGACCGACGGCCACTGCGGTTGCGGGAACTCGGCCCGCGGACCGGTCCTGATCGGCTGGGGGTGTCGTCGTGCGGGGTTGGTGCATGATCCTTCGCGTGGGTGGGGTGCATGGTACGGACGACCGGAAGTACGCCGCTGTAATTCGTGTCGGTACCCACCACTACACTCGCCGGCATCTCGGTGGCGGAGGACGGGACGGCGAGAACGTGGCAAGCGAGAAGATCGTCGTCAAGGGCGCTCGCGAACACAACCTGAAGAACATCGACCTCGATCTGCCGCGCGACAAGCTCATCGTCTTCACCGGGCTTTCGGGGTCGGGCAAGTCCTCGCTGGCGTTCGACACGATCTATGCGGAAGGGCAGCGGAGGTACGTCGAGAGCCTCTCGGCGTATGCCCGCCAGTTCCTCGGTCAGATGGACAAGCCCCACGTCGACTTCATCGAAGGGCTCTCTCCCGCCATCTCGATCGATCAGAAGACCGCCAGCCGGAATCCACGATCGACCGTGGGCACCGTGACAGAGGTCCACGACTACCTGCGTCTGCTGTACGCCCGGATCGGCGTGCCCCATTGTCCGAACGACGGTGCCGAGGTGGCCCGCCAGACGCCACAACAAATCGTCGATCAGATCCTGGAGCTGGCCGACGGCACACGGTTCCAGGTGCTGGCGCCGGTGGTCCGGGGACGCAAGGGAGAGTACGAGGCGCTGCTCAAGGACCTCGCGAAAGAGGGGTTTGCTCGCGCCAGGATCGATGGCGAGGTGCGGGACCTCGTGGAGGACATCAAGCTCGACCGGTACTTCCAGCACACGATCGAGGTCGTGGTCGATCGCCTCGTCCGCAAGGACGGGATCGAGCGCCGGCTGGCAGATTCGCTCGAAACGGCGCTGGAACTGGCCGAGGGCGTCGCCTTGATCGACATCATCGACGGGCCCACGCTGACGTTCAGCCAGCATTACGCCTGCGCCGAATGTGGGCTGTCGTTCGAGGAGCTTCAGCCGCGCAACTTCTCGTTCAACAGTCCGTACGGAGCATGTAGTGAGTGCAGCGGGATTGGCACGCGCTACCAAGTGGACGCCGATCTCGTCGTGCCGCAGCCGGACCGCACACTCGACGAGGGAGCCATCGCCCCGTGGTCGGGGCGTCATCGCATGCGCTATTACAAGCGGCTCGTTGCCGCAGTCGCCGAAGCCGAGGCCATCGACATCCACGTCCCGTTCCGCCAGCTTCCCGCCGCACACAAGGAGTTGATCCTGTACGGCGGTGGTGACGCCAGCTACACGGTGACGTACGAGAACCGCTTCGGCCGCCAGCGGCGCTACCAGGCGGGCTACGAAGGCGCCGTGTCGTGGCTGGCGCGGCGCTACAAGGACGCCGACAGCGAGTCTGCCCGCGAAGGCTACGCACAGTTCATGCGCGAGGTCCCGTGCGACGTGTGCAGAGGCGGCCGGCTCAATGCCGTGTCCCTGGCGGTGACGGTAGGTGGTGTCAGCATCTTCGAGTTGTCGCGCATGCCGCTGCGCAAGACCGTCGCATTCCTCGATGAACTCGAACTGAGCGAGCGCGACGCCACGATTGCGAATCTCGTCGTGAAGGAGATCCGGGCCCGGCTGCAATTCCTCGTGGACGTGGGCCTCGACTACTTGACGCTGATGCGCTCGGCGGTGACGCTCGCCGGCGGGGAAGCTCAGCGCATCAGGCTCGCGACACAGATCGGCTCGGGGTTGGTGGGCGTCCTCTACATCCTCGACGAGCCGTCCATCGGTCTGCACCAGCGCGACAACCGGCGGTTGATCGAGACCCTGCTGCGGTTGAGAGACTTGGGCAACACGCTGATCGTCGTCGAGCACGACGAGGAGACGATCCGCGTCGCCGATCACATCGTCGACATCGGCCCCGGGGCAGGTGAGCACGGGGGCCGCATCGTCGCCGAAGGCGCGATAGCCACTATCACCGCCGAGCCTGCATCGATCACCGGCGATTATCTCGCCGGGCGGCGAATGATCCCGACGCCCGATCGCCGCCGCGAGGGCAACGGAGAAGCCATCACGGTGATCGCCGCCGAGGAGAACAACCTGCGTCGACTCGACGTCCGGTTCCCATTGGGCCGACTCGTCGCGGTCACCGGAGTGTCGGGGTCGGGCAAGTCGTCGCTGGTCCAGGAGATCCTGTCCAAGGCCTTGCACGCCGAGCTGACCGGCGCCCGCGCCCTACCGGGGAAGCACCGCAGAATCGAAGGCCTCGAGCACATCGACAAGGTCATCAACATCGATCAATCGCCGATCGGACGCACGCCCCGATCCAATCCGGCGACCTATACGAAGGTCTTCGATCGTATTCGGCAGCTGTATGCGGCGACCCCTGACGCCAAGATGAGGGGCTATCAGCCGGGTCGTTTCTCGTTCAACGTCGCCGGCGGTCGATGTGAGACGTGCAAAGGTGACGGCACGCTCCGCATCGAGATGCACTTCCTCCCCGACGTCTACATCCCGTGCGAGACCTGCAAGGGCCTCCGCTACAACCGGGAGACCTTGCAGGTCCAATTCAAGGGCCACACGATCGCCGACGTGCTCGGCATGTCGATCGAGCAGGCGCTGCACTTCTTCGAGAATCAGCCGCCGATCGCCCGCATCCTCCAGACGCTCTACGACGTCGGGCTCGGGTACATCCGCCTCGGACAGCCGGCGCCAACGCTGTCGGGAGGCGAGGCGCAACGAGTCAAACTGTCGTCGGAGCTGGGCAAGCGCTCCACGGGACGGACCTTCTACATCCTGGACGAGCCGACGACGGGTCTCCACTTCGAAGATGTTCGCAAGCTCCTCGGGGTCCTGCAGCGGCTCGTCGACAGCGGCAACACGGTCGTGGTGATCGAGCACAACCTCGATGTTGTCAAAGTGGCGGACTGGATCATCGACCTTGGTCCCGAAGGTGGTGACGAGGGCGGCCACATTGTCGCCGAGGGCACGCCGGAAGAAGTTGCGGCGACGTCGGAGTCCTATACCGGCAAGTTCTTGAGAGAGCTGCTGGGCTGAAGGTTCCCGGTCGACGGCCGGGCCGCGCGAGCGAGCAGGACGGGTGTGGCCAGCAGCATTCCGTTGCGGAGCACGAGCAAGACCTCCCACCAAAGGGACATCGGCGCCCACAGCAACAGCAGCACCGTCGTGAGCGCCCCCGTGGCGGCGACGAACCGGACCGGTCCCCGTGCGGTGAGCGCGACGAAGATGGTGGGCCAGACGACGAACTGGGCGGAGAGCAGAGGACTCACGAGGATGACGCCGTAGGCGAGCAGGGCGAGCTGGGTGGCTTCGTCTCGCGGTCGGCCGACGATGAAAGCCGCGGCGACCACGGCGGCGCCGAGTGCGGCGTTTGCCAGTACGACCCACGCGGTAGCGTCGACGTAGTGTGCGTTGGCCGCCCCAATAATCGCCGGGTCGGCGCCGGTGGCGAGGCGGAGCGTCGTGAGAAGGGAACCGGCAACGGTTTCGACGTGGATGCCGGTGAAGCTGCGCGCCTCGCGGAAGCCCTGAGTGAGCAGCAGGCCGGTTGCCATGAGGGCCGTGGCGGCCAGCATGGTCACCGCGGCCCAGTTCCGGCGCCGCCGCCACATCGACCAGGCGAGGACGACGGGCCAGCCCCGGGCGGCGACCCCGAGAGCCGTGCTCGTCCAGGAGGCGGCCGGCCGGTCGCGGAGCACGTAGATGAAGCCGAGGGCCGCAAAGAGCAGCGATATGGGGTCGA
>JBFFFX010000036.1:0-11947 GCA_041557775.1 Acidimicrobiia bacterium
AAGCGCACCCCGCGAATCATCCTCCCCCAGGGAGGATCGGCAAGCGCACCCCACGAATCATCCTCCCCCAGGGAGGATCGGCAAGCGCAGCGAGCGGAGGAGGGTCAGGCGAGCACCCGCGAGCCGCCGCCCCCGCCCACCACACACCAACCCCCTCAGCCGAGCCCGCAAGCGGGCCCGCCAGCTCCCCCTGAGGGGGAGCCATTCACACTCATGCCAGGGCCGACAGCGCTTCGTCGTAGCGCGGTGCGACGTGGGACCAATCGAGGTTCGCCATGTCGGTGCGGAGCCGTGCCGCGGTCGTCCTTCGTTCGGCCGGATGCTCGAGCCCCCACACCAGCTTGTCCACGAGGTCGTCGTGGCCGTCGTACAAGCATCGGTCGTGGAACGCCGTCGGGATGCGCTCGGGGTAGACGAGGCGATCAGGGAGGAGCGGAAACGCCCCGGCGTAGATCGCCTCGGTGACGGCGACGCCGAAGAACTCCTGGCGGGCGGTCGACACGACGACGTCGGCAGATTGCAGCAAGTCCGGATAGGCGTCGTCGCTGGCGAACCCATCGTGAACGATGCGATCGCCGAGGGAGGAGCGGAGGCGGTCGAACTCTTCGGGCTCCGAGACGAACCGCTCCCCGGCGAGGGCCACGCGAAAGGCACGCCCGCGCCCCGCGACCTCGAGCAGTGCGTCCACGAACGCACCCGGACCCTTGTCGTACTCACACCGCTGGTTCCACAGCACCAGCGGTGGCTCGGCACGCTGCGACTCGCCATCGAGGCGGGACAGGTCGACGCCCACCGGCAGCACCTCCGAGCGGGCCCTCACGGCGGCGACCTGCTCCGGCCCGTGGCGGTAGTCGGGGAACTGGCCGAGGAAGGCGGGCAGTGCCTCGAACCAGGCCGTGCGGTGGAACTCCGAGTTGAACACCACCAGATCCGCCGCCGCCATCGACAGCCAATTGACCATCGCATAGGTGGCGTCGGGCTGGTCCTGCGGAGAGAGGGGGTACGTGAGCTGGTTCTCGTGCATGTAGAGCGCGACCGCGGCATGCCCCACCGAGCGCCTGGCGAGACCCAGCAGGGCGGGCAGATTCGTCATCGACGAGGCCATGACCACGTCGGGCAGGCCCTCTGTGGCTGCAGCGGCGACCTGGTCGGCGAGCGTGGCGGCACCGCCCTGCATCCGCCACTTCCAGAAGCGGCCTTCGTGCGTGACCAGCCGGACGTCGTGACTGGAGGCGGCCGCGTAGCCCTCGGCCCAGGCGCGATGGGACCCGGTGAAGTAGGGCTCGACGAGGAAGACCCGCATCGGGCGATCGGTCAGAGCTCTCGCCGGCCGGACAGCGCCCTCCCGAGCGTGATCTCGTCGGCGTAGTCGAGGTCGCCGCCGACCGGGAGACCGCTGGCGAGGCGCGAAACCGTCACCCCGAGGGGCTTCAACAAGCGGGCCAGGTACAGCGCCGTCGTGTCGCCTTCGACGGTGGGATTGGTGGCCGCGATCACTTCTCGGATGCCTTCGGCGTCGACGCGCGCAACGAGTTCCTTCATGCGGAGTTGGTCGGGTCCGATCCCCTCGATCGGGGAGATGGCGCCACCGAGCACGTGATAGCGGCCTTGGAACTCCTGGGTGCGTTCGATCACCGCGATGTCCTGCGCTCGCTCCACGACGCACACGAGGGTCGGGTCCCGTCGCGGATCGCGGCAGATGCTGCACTGCTCCTCGGCCGTCACGTTGGCACACCGGATGCACAGCCGCACCTGGTCGCGCAGATCGATGATCGCCTGCCCGAGTCGGGTTGCGTCCGCCGCCTCGACATGGAGGAGATGGAACGCCAGACGCTGCGCCGTCTTGCGACCGATGCCGGGCAAGCGCGCCAGCTCGTCGATGACCCGCTGCACGGGCGCCTCGAACATCAGCCGAGCAACCCTCCGAGGTCCATGCCCCCCGCGAGTCCACCCATCGCGCTGTTGGCGTCATTCGCCACGGCATCCATGGCGGCGTTCACCGCTGCGACGACGAGGTCGCCCACGAACTCGGGGTCCTCCGGGTCGAGCACGGACGGATCGAAGACGATCTCCTCGAGCCGCCCCGAGCCGCGCACGATGGCCTTGACCACCCCGCCACCGGAGCTGCCCTCGTACGTCTTGTCGGCCAGCGCCTCTTGAGTCCTCGCCAGCTGCTCCTGCATCTTCTGCGCCTGCTGCATGAGCTGGCGCATGTCTTTCGGCATACGTCCCATGCCGCCGAGGGTAGTTGCCGCCGGGGGATTCGGGGTTACCGGCGCTATTCGCTGATGACCTCGCCACCGAGCATGTCGACGACGATGTCGGTGGGGTCCGCCACGTTGTGTTCGGCGTCGGCGAGTTGCTCCTTGTCCGGAGCACGTTCGGGAATCGGGTCCTCATCGGCCACCGCAGCGTCGTCCGCCGCCGTGAACTCGATCGCCACCCGGGCACCGAGCAGCCCGGCCGCGATCTCTTCCATCTGGGCGATGAGCTTGGCATCCTCCCGCAGCTTCTCGAGGTGGAACGGCATGTGCGCCGGGATCTCCAGCGCCACGACGCCCTGGTGCACGGCCGCAGGAACCGCAACGCGAACGAGTGCGTGGCGTACCGCTCCGGAAACCTCCCGCACCTTGGCAACGATGGCGGGCCATGCCGTCTCGAAGGTCGGTAGGTCGATGTGTGCCGCCGGCGGCGAGACGGCCGGACGTTCGGACGGGGCGAGATCGGCGCCCGCGGCCGACTCCGGAGGGGCGGGTTCGGCGGCCGCCGGCTCGAGGGCTGCCGGCTCGACCGGCGCAGGCCCCGGAGCTGACGGCTGGACCGGCGCAGGCTCCGGCGCTGACGGCTCGACCGGCGCAGGCTCCAGCGCTGCAGCTTCCGGTACGGCCTCCTCCGCGGACAACGCAGACGCACGCGGGGCCGCGGTGGGCTCTGCAGTCGCCTGCGGGCGCTGCTCCACCTCGCGAAGCCGGCTTTCGAGGCGGCTCAGGCGTGCGGCGAGCGACGACTCATCCGGGGAGGTCTCCGGACGCGTGAGGCGAAGCAGTGAGAGCTCGATGACGAGCCGCTCCTCGCGGCCCTGCCGGAGCTGCAACAAGGTGTCGCCCAATACGTCCACGGCGCGGAGCACTTCGGTCGATGGCAGATCGGCCGCGTGGCGGCGCCACTCGGTGAGGACGTCGGCCGGCTCGTCGACGACCTCGTCGAGGTTGGGTGCGTACTGGGCGAGGAAGATGCCGCGGAAGAACTCGACCGCTTCGGCCACGAACCGCCGCAAGTCGGCACCTCGCGACGCCAGCTCGGCAACGAGGCCGAGGGCCGCCGGGGCGTCACCGGCGACGATGGCCGCGGCGAGCTTCGCAAAGGCGTCGCGGTCGGCAAGCCCGAGCGCCCGCGTGACCACCTCGGATCGGACCACACCGCCCCCGAGTGCGGCCACCTGCTCGAGCAGGCTCATCGCGTCTCGCACCGATCCGCGGGCATGGCCGGCGATCATCGTCAGCGCCCCGTCGTCGACATCGATGGACTCCCGGCCGGCGATGTCATCCAGATGTTCGATGAGCGTCTCGGAAGGAACGGGCAGGAAGTCGAACCGCTGGCTCCGGCTCCGGATCGTGTCGAGCAGCTTGTACGGCTCCGTGGTGGCGAGCACGAACACGACGTGGTCGGGCGGCTCCTCGAGGGTCTTGAGGAGTGCGTTTCCCGCCGCCCTGGAGAGCATGTGGGCCTCGTCCAGGATGTAAACGCGGTGCGCCCCGGCCGTCGCCGCCACCGTCCCGACGTTGACCCGTATCTCGCGGACGTCCTCGACCTTGTTGTGCGATGCCGCATCCAACTCGATGACATCGAGCGACGTGCCGTCCGTGATCCCGAGACACGATGGGCAAGTGTTGTCCGGCTCGCCCTCCGGACCGCGGTCGACGCAGTTCAATGCCTTGGCGAGCAACCGCGCCGTCGTCGTCTTCCCGGTGCCGCGCGGCCCGGCGAACAGATAGGCGTGGGCGACCTTTCCGGCGACGACCTCGCGGGCGATGGTCTGCGTGACGTGGTCCTGGCCGACGACCGCATCGAAGCGCTGCGGTCGATATTTGCGGTAGAGAGCCTGGTACTCCATCGCCGGCGATGGTAGCGACCGCCACCGACGCTGATCGGCGACACGAGAGCGGACGGCGGACCGCGAGCCGCCAGAGTGGGCTGCGCTACGCAGCTCGTGTCACCCGGGGGCAATAGGATCGGTCGCGGAGATGACGGAATCCATCGCCCTCACACCGAATGCGCGGACTGTGCTCGAGCGCCGCTATCTGAAGCGAGACGCCTCAGGTACGCCGACGGAGAAGCCGGTGGACATGTTCCGACGTGTCGCCCGCGACATCGCCGCGGCCGAGGTCGCGTGGGATGGTGACGCCGCCGAGTGGGAGGAACGGTTCTTCGCCGCGATGGCGAGTCTCCGCTTCCTGCCGAACTCGCCGACGTTGATGAATGCAGGCCGTGACCTGCAGCAGCTCGCCGCCTGCTTCGTGCTGCCCATCGAGGACTCGCTCGACTCCATCTTCGACACGCTGAAGCTGGCCGCGAAGATCCACCAGTCGGGGGGCGGCACCGGCTTCTCGTTCTCCGCGCTGCGCCCCCGCGGCGACCTGGTGAAGACGACCCTCGGCGTCTCCTCCGGCCCGGTGTCGTTCCTCCAGGTCTACGACGCGGCCACCGAGCACATCAAGCGAGGCTCGTTTCGCCGCGGCGCCAACATGGGAATCCTCGACGTCACCCACCCCGACATCGAGGAGTTCATCGACGTCAAGCGGTCGGGCGGCGTCACCAACTTCAACCTCTCCGTCGGCATCACGGTCGACTGGATGCAGCGGGCGGAGGCCGGCGAGCCGTACGACCTCGTCAACCCCCACACCGGCGAGGTCGTGGCCACGGTCGATGCGGGCGAGGTCTTCGCCAAGCTGGTCGACGCGGCCTGGGAGACCGGCGACCCCGGCGTCGTCTTCCTCGATCGGATGAACCGGGCGCGCACCAACCCGACGCCGGCGCTGGGCAGCATCGTGGCCACCAACCCGTGCGGGGAACAACCGCTGCTGCCGTTCGAGGCGTGCGTCCTCGGCTCACTCAACGTCGGGGCGTTCGCCGGGAAGGACGGCATTCGCTGGGACGATCTCGCCGACGCCGTTGCGCTCGGCGTCCGCTTCCTCGACAACGCCGTCGAGCGCAGCACATACCCGGTGCCGGATATCGAGCAGATCCACAAGCATGGCAACCGCAAGATCGGGCTCGGTGTGATGGGATGGGCGGACCTGCTGATCCGGCTGGGCATCCCCTACGACGACGAGGCCGCGGTCGACCTCGCCGGCCGCCTCATGGCGTTCATCAGTGATGCGGCCGACGCCGCCTCCGCCGACCTCGCCGGCGAACGGGGCGTCTTCCCCAACTGGGACGGCTCCGTCTACGGCCCGAGTGGCGAGCGCCGTCCGATGCGCAACGCCACGCGCACCACCATCGCCCCCACCGGGACGATCTCGATCATCGCCGGTTGCTCGTCGGGCATCGAGCCGCTGTTCGCCCTCTCGTACTACCGCAAGGTGCTCGACGGAGCGCTGCTCCTGGAGGTGCACCCGGACTTCGAGGAGGCGGCCACCGCGGCCGGGGTCTGGTCCGAGTCCTTCGCCGTGCGCGTCGCCGAACTGGGCAGCGTGCGGGGCATGGCGGGGATGCCGAGCGAGCTGGGCGCCGTGTTCGCGACCGCCCACGACGTCGCCCCCGAGTGGCACGTGCGGCACCAAGCCGCCTTCCAGCGCCATGTCGACAACGCCGTGTCCAAGACGATCAACCTCCCCCACGACGCCACTCGCGACGATGTCCGCCGCATCTACCTGCTGGCAGGCGAGGCCGGATGCACGGGGATCACGGTTTACCGGGACGGCTCGAAGCAGTGGCAGGTCCTGAACCGGGGCCGGCCGGCCGGAACCGACGTCGGCACGATCGAGGGGTCGCCGCCTGCGTTCGGGGAGGACCAGGCCGTGCCTCCCCCTCGGCGCGGGCAGAGCGTGCTGGAGATCTGCCCGGCGTGCGGATCGCCGGCCTTCGAGTTCGCCGAGGCGTGCGGCAAGTGTCACGCGTGCGGGCACTCGACATGCTGAGGCCGCCGCGATGAGCAAGGCCTTCGTCCTCCGCACGCGGGCCGACAGCGAACGGCTCGAAGACGAGACCCTCGCGCCCGGGGCGACTCGAGCCGCGCGGAGCAAAGGCCGCGTCGTGCCCGAGTCGCCGGATCCCCGGCGCACGGCATTCGAGCGTGATCGCGATCGGATCCTGCACTCGAAAGCGTTCCGCCGGCTCAAGCACAAGACCCAGGTCTTCATGAACCCCGAGGGCGATCACTACGTGACGCGGCTCACCCACACGCTGAAGGTCACGCAGATCGGCCGGTCGATCGCACGCTATCTCTCGCTCAACGAGCCCCTCACCGAGGCGGTGTGCCTCGGGCACGACGTGGGTCACTCGCCCTTCGGCCACACCGGCGAAGAGGCCTTGTCGGAGTTCGTGGACGGCGAGTGGCGGCACTCCGACCAGTCCGTCCGAATCTTCGAGGTTCTGGAACCACTGAACCTCACCTGGGAGGTGCTCGACGGCATCGGCCGCCATCCGTGGAAGGTCGAGCAGGGACCGTCGACGCCCGAAGGCGCCATCGTGCGGTTCGCCGACCGGATCGCCTACCTCGCCCACGACGCCGAGGACGCCCTGCGTGCCGGGGTGCTCTCCTCCGCCGACCTCCCGGAGGAGGCCATCGCCGCCTTCGGCGAGCCAGGTCCGCAGTGGATCGAGTCCATGATCGGCAGCGTCATCGACGAGTCGATGCGCACCGGCGAGATCTCCATGGAGGCGACCCGACTCGAGGTGATGCACCGGCTCCGCTCGTTCATGTTCGAACGGGTCTACCTGCGCCCGGCGATGGAGCCGCAGCGGCACCGGGCGATGGAGATCGTCCGCGAGCTCGTCGACTACTACCTCACCCATCCGGCGACGATCCCCGACAGCTACCGCCACGAGGAAGCGGATACGCTGACGCAGGTGATCGACTACGTCGCCGGCATGACCGACCGTTTCGCGATCAGGACGCACGACGAGCTGTTCCGTCCTCGATTGTTCGACTAGCGAGGGAGACCCATGACCACGAACCCCGAGACGACGCGCATCGGCTGGATCGGCACCGGCGTCATGGGGGCGTCGATGTGCGGGCACCTGCTCGATGCGGGCTATCCGGTCACCGTCTACAGCCGCACCCGGGAGCGCGCTGCGGATCTCGAGGCCCGCGGGGCACAGTGGGCCGACGGTCCGGCTGCGGTCGCTGCGGCCTCCGACGTGACCTTCGCCATCGTGGGGTTCCCCGCCGACGTCCGCGAGGTGTTCCTCGGAGACGAGGGCGCGGTGGCCGCCGCCTCACCAGGCAGCGTCCTCGTCGACATGACGACCAGCGACCCTTCGCTGGCCATGGAGATCCACGACGCCGCCGCGGCGAGGGGAGTCGGGGCGATCGACGCCCCGGTGTCCGGCGGCGACGTCGGCGCCCGCAACGCCACCCTCTCGATCATGGTGGGCGGCGACGATGACGCCGTGCAGCGGGCGTGGCCACTGTTCGAGGTCATGGGCAAGACCATCGTCCACCTCGGCGGCCCGGCGGCGGGCCAGCACACGAAGATGGTGAACCAGATCCTCATCGCCACCGGCATGATCGGCGTCAGCGAGGCGCTGCTCTACGCCCAGGAAGCGGGGCTCGATCTCGACAAGACGCTGCAGGCGGTGAGCGGCGGGGCGGCGGGCTCGTGGTCGCTCAGCAACTACGGCCCGCGGATGCTCGCCGGCGACTTCGCCCCCGGGTTCTTCGTCGATCACTTCGTCAAGGACATGGGGATCGCGCTCGACGAAGCCAAGAAGATGCAGCTCTCCGTCCCGGGCTTGGCCCTGGCGCACCAGCTCTACGTCGCCCTTCAGGCCCAAGGCGGCGGCCGCAACGGCACCCAGGCGCTCCTGCTGGCGCTGGCCCGCCTGTCCGACACCGATTGGCGCACCGGTGACTGAGCCGGCTGGTCCCGGCTACCTGTCACGGCGCGGCGCCCGGCTCGCTGCGAGCCCGCCGATGCCGGAGTACCTCGGCGAGCACTTCGCCCGCACCGACGCCGGCTGGCATCCCGAACAGAACCCCGACGGCTACGTCGGCATGTGCATTGCGGAGAACAAGCTCATGCTCGACCTGCTCCTCCCCCGGCTCGCCGACTGCGGCATTCCACCGGCCCACACACTGGGGTACGACGCCATGATCGGCAACGTCGACTTCCGTGCTCGCCTCGGTGAGTTCATGGGCGCGCGGTTCCTCGGCAGAGCGATGCCTCCGCAGCACGTGGCCGTGCTCGCCGGCGCCGGCACCGTGCTCGAGACCCTCTTCTATGTGCTCGGCGATCCCGGCGACGCCGTCCTCGTCCCGACCCCCAGCTACGCGGGCTTCTGGGCGGACCTCGAAGCTCGCGACAGCCTCAACATCATCACCGTCGACGGCTCGAGCGAGGACGACTTCCAACTCACCACCGACGCGCTCGATGCCGCGCTGGCCGCCGCCGACCGGCCGGTCAGAGCGCTGCTGTTCACGACGCCCAGCAACCCGCTGGGACGGGTCTATTCGGCGGCCGAGGTCGCCGAGGTCCTCGAGTGGGCCGAGCGCCACGAGCTCCATGTCGTCTTCGACGAGATCTACGCGCTCTCGGTCTTCGGTGAAGCGCCGTTCGTCAGCGCCGCGTCGCTACGACCCTCCCTGGGCGAGCGCACCCACATCGTGTGGGCGTTCAGCAAGGATCTCGCCGCCAGCGGGCTCCGCTGTGGGGTGCTCGTCAGCGAGAATGAGGCCGTGCTGCGCGCCGTCGATGCGATCGCCTACTGGGGGTGCGTGTCCGGGCACACCCAGTGGATGCTCCACAACCTCATCGCCGACGAAGTCTGGATGGATCACTACCTCGCGGAATTGCGGCGAAGGCTCGGCGGTGCGTACCGGCGGGTGGCGGCGGCACTCGACGCCCACGGCATACCCCACGTCGCCGCCGAGGCAGGCATCTTCGTGCTCTGCGACGTCCGGGGATTGATGGCCGATGACACGTGGGAGGCCGAGGCCGCCCTCTGGCGCCGCCTGCTCGACGTCGGGAACGTGAACCTCACCCCGGGCGCGGCGTGCCGCATCGCAGAGCCCGGCTTCCTGCGCCTCTGCTACGCCGCCGGCCCCACCGACGCGGTCGTCGCGGGAATCGAACGGATCGGCCGGATACACCGGTCCTGAGCCGCAGCTGGGCCTGCCCGGCGCAGGGCCGTCCGCGATCGAGCCGCTGCAGCGCCGCGGTTCATTGGGCCTCCACCTGGCGCACGATCTCGTCCAGCAAGTCCGCGCCGGCCGGGGTTCCCGGAGCAATGTCGCGGAGCTGCTCGAGGGTGTCGACGCGCTGCTGCAGCTGGGCGCAGCCGATGCGCTCGGCGATGTCGAAGTACCGGCTCACGGCGATGTTGTCGACGGTCTCCCGGATCTGGGTCTCGGGCACACGCCCGTCCGTACGCTCCGCCAGGCTGTCGATCGTGTCGGCGGCGCTCTCGACGACGCCGACAAAGGCGCTGGAGAGACGATCACAGTCACGGAGCCCTTCGAGCGCCGAGTCGACGCTGAGGTCGCTCAGCCGGTCGCGGAGCCCCTGCGCGCTCTCCTGGACCGACGAACAGGCCCCGATGGTCAACAGGGTCACGACGGCGATCGCGAGTCGCCCTCTCATGCGTCGGGTGACCACAGCGGTTCGGGGATCGTCCAGTCCGGATCGCGGCCCCACCGCTCGGCGTAGACGACCTCGTGCGCCGGCGTCCGTGAGGCGATACCCCACCTGCCGAGGGGAAAGCCGCAGGTGATGGCCGCCGCGTTGGTCCAACCCTTGCCCTGGGGAACGTCGAGCAGCTCGCCGAGCTCCGCACCCTTGAACATCCCGAGAACGGTCGTGAGCGTCGTGCCCACCCCCTTGCCCCGGGCGGCGAGCATGAGGTTCCATACCGCCGGATAGATCGATGCGCCCGACGGGTCGTTGCGGTGGAACGGGAGAACCACCAGCGGGACCTGCTCGAAGTTCTCGGCGAGCCACGACGCCGAGCTGATGACGCGCCCCATCGCCGGATCCGAGGTGCGGTCGGCGCCGGCATACACGGTGTCGGTGAGGTGCTGCCACGCCTCTCGATAGAGCACGGCCATCTTCGCCACCGTGTCGCGGTCGGTCACGGCCAGCCATCGCCAGCTCTGGGCATTCGAACCGGACGGTGCCCGCACCGCGGCATCGAGCATGAGTTTGACCACGCCCTCGGGGATCGGGTCGGGAGCAACGCGGCGCATCGACCGCGTCGTATAGAGGGCTTCGTAGAGATCCATGCGCCGGAGCGTACCGATCACTCGCCGATAGACGCCACCACCGCCAGGATGACGATGGCCAAGACCGCCCACACGAAGACGACGACGAGGTACCGCCGCCACCACGTCCCCCAGCTGCGCGCCGTCGCGGCGAGCCTGCCTCCGACGAAGAACCACAGCGGCAAGCCGGTCACAACACCCAGGACAACGGATGTGCGGGCCCCCAGATCGAGCGCCGTGAACAGCCAGGTCGTCGGGAGCGCCATCAAGAACAGCAGGCCGGCCACCGCCGACGTCGACGGGTCGCTGAGGCCTTCGACTGCGCCCCGCATCGAGCCGAGGGCGAGGAGAATCGTGATCAGCGGCCAGGTCAAGGCGAACAAGCCGCCGCGGCCGGTGGAGAGGGCATGTCTCGGGGCAAAGGAGTAGCGGCTCACGGGCCGCGGACGTTAGCCCCCTGCGGCACCGACGCAGAGTCGGAATCAGCACCGACGGGTGCGGAACCCGGCAAGGGTCTGGGCAGCCGCCGCGCTCACAGCGGTCCCGCTCCCCGCTTTGTCTCGCTGCGCGGTTTTTGCCAAGCTCCGATCGGACGGCACCCGCCGCACCCGCACGGCCACCGATCTGAACGGAGAGGTCCCCATGCTTATCGCCGCCATCGCGCCGATCGTGCTCCTCGCCGTCGCCTACGTGGCATGGATCGTGCGCGACATCCTCGCCACCGACGAGGCCAGGCTCAAACACCTCCCGAAGGCGGGATGGGTCGCGGTCGCGATCCTCTCCATCCCCGTCGGCGGCATCGTCTACCTGCTGATCGGCAAAGACGACCAATGACCGGGGCTCGCGCCATCGGCGTTCGCGCCCTGTCCAAGCGGTACGGCGAGCATCCCGCCCTCCAGGGGATCGATCTCGACGTGCCCGCCGGGACCGTCTACGGGCTCGTCGGCCCGAATGGTGCCGGCAAGACCACGCTGCTTTCGATCCTCGCCGGGCTCCGGCGGCCCACTACCGGCGAGATCGAGATCGCCGCACCGCCGGCGCGGCGGGCCGTGCTGCCGGACACGCCCCGATTCGACAAGTGGCTGACAGCCAGGGAAGTCGTGAGCCTCGCTGCAGCGCTGAACGGACAGGACCGCGCCGGCGCCGTCGATGATGTGCTCGCCCGGGCCGGACTCGCCGAGGCCGCCGACCGCGCCGTCGGCGGATTCTCCCGCGGCATGCTGCAACGGCTCGGCATCGCTGCGGCGATCGTCGGCGATCCGGAGCTCGTGTTGCTCGACGAACCGGCGGCCGCCCTCGATCCGGCCGGGCGCCGCGAGGTGCTCGACCTGGTCGACCGGCTGCGCGGATCGGCGACCGTCGTCTTCTCCAGCCACATCCTCGCCGACGTGCAGGCCGTGTCCGACCGCGTCGGCATCCTCGACCGGGGCGTGCTGCGCTACGAGGGCCGGATCGACGAGCTGCTGGCCGGGGTTGCCGAGACCGCCTACCTGGTGCGACTGCGTGAGGCCGGAGAGGAGGCCGCCC
>JBFFFX010000037.1:0-11904 GCA_041557775.1 Acidimicrobiia bacterium
ACGACGTCGTCGGCTTCGACGAGGGCCCCATCATCCAGATGGAGTGCAGCGACTGATCGCACGACACCGACGGCTCGCTCAGCACGCGGCGGAGCGAGCCGTCGTGCCGCCTGGGGAGACGAACGCATGAAGACACCGACGGCACTTCACGACATCAAAGGCATTGGACCCGGATACGAGCGAAGACTGATCGGGGCAGGCATCGATACGATCGAGGCACTGGCCCTAGCCGACGCCGACAGCCTCGCTTCATCTCCCCACTCTCTTCCACGCGCGCGGATCGTCGATTGGATCAACGAGGCCCGGAGCCTCCTGCCACCGGAGGCGCCTTCCGTCAGGTCGCCGCAACCGGAACAGGGCGTGGAAAGCGACGTCTTCGTGATACGGGTGTCCAGGGACCCCACGCATCCCACGGGACGAGTGTCGATCCACAACGTGCGGACATCGACGGGGCGGCGCTGGAACTCGTGGGTCCCCGAGGAGCTCCAGGAGTTCATGGAGCGGGAGTCGGGCCTGCTGGAGGGGACGGCGGAGGACGAAGCTGCCCTGGCCGGCGCGGCACACCCGGCACGGCTCCACGCCGACGTGGCACAACCGGCACACGAGGCCGTTCCCATGGAGCTGGGACACATGATGATGAATCGGCCGCGGGACGTCGAGGTCCTCCTGTCGACGAACTCGCTCGAGGGGGCGTGCACCAACGCAACCGTCGACGTCCGCTTGCTGGCCAGGAAAGTGGGGAGCACGACAACCACCGTCGCCGGCTCCAGGACCTACGGCATGACGCCCCCGGATCCGGTCATCGCGCGGTTCGACGATCTCGCCCTGCCGGCGGGGCTCTACCGGTTGTCGCTCGACCTGAGCGTGCGGTCACAAACCGGGGCGGTGCTCGATTCGCGGCTCGTGGTCGCCAGTTCCCGATGACGATGCGCCGCATCACGACTGTCAGCCGGAGAAACCCGCCTCGAGGCTGACCGGCCCAACGGCACCGACGTGACGAGCGTAGAAGTCACCCGTCGCAATGACCTGGTACCCGTGAGCACCGCCCACCACGACGCGGCGGCCGCAACCCGGCTCGGGACACGAGAACACGACGGCGTCCTCCGCCTGATCGTCGACTTCCATCCAGTGCGTGAAATCCATTCGACCCTCCTGGTCGCGGATCAAACTGCCCACCCGCGAACGCCACCCTCTGGGGTCGTACGGGGTCGCTGCGATCGTAGCGTCGCTCGTCGGCGCAGCGCATCCTCCGCGTCGAAACTCAATCGCCAGATCGATACCCCTGGCGATCGACTCCTCGCGATTGCAGCTGAAGGAAGCTCATGATCGGTTCTCCTCCGCGGCGGCGACGCAGCTTCCTCTGAACCAGCCAGCGTGCGTTCTTGTTCTGCAGCAGATCTATCGTTTGCCTTCATGGCAATGGACGGCCATTCCCCGACTCCACCTGCGACCCCACCGGGTCCGCGGCGCGCGGCCCTCGCCGCCGTCCTTGCTGTCGTGCTCCTCGGGGCCGGGGCCTTCTTCTTGCTGGGCGACGGGGCGGATGACGCCCCCACGGACCCCTTCGCAGGCGCCGTGCTCGACAAGGCGCCGTCGCTCAGCGACCTCGCCGGGCAGGAGGGCACGCCGTCGAGTGCCGACGTCGCCCCCGACTTCTCCGTGAGGACCTTCGACGGCGGCTCGTTCACCCTGGCTCGCCATCTCGCCGAGGACGGCCGACCCGTCCTCCTGAATCTGTGGGCGTCGTGGTGTTTCCCATGTCGCACCGAGATGCCCGAGATCGATGCCTTTGCGGCCGCCCACCCGGAGGTGGCAGTGATCGGCGTTGCGGTCCAGGACGATCCCGTTGCCGCCGAGGAGTTCACCGAGGAGATCGGCGTCTCCTACATCATCGGCTTCGACGAGAAGGACGAAGTCAACGACGGGTACCTGCCGCTGGGCTTGCCGGCAACGTTCCTGATCGCCCCGGACGGGACGATCGCCAAGCGCGTGTTCGGCGTTGTCAGCGAGGAGTCTCTCGAGGCCGACCTGCTCGCGCTTCTCGACGGCTGATCTCGATCAGGCCAGCTCGACCAAGAGGTCGCCGTCGTCGACGGCGACGCCCTCGACGACCGCCACGGCGTGCACGGTCCCCCGCCCCGGCGCCACCACCGGGATCTCCATCTTCATCGATTCGAGCAGAACGAGCGGTTGGCCGGCCTCGACCGTGTCTCCGGGTGCGACGCAGACGCGCCACACCGTCGCGAGGATGTCGCAGTAGATCCGCAACGTCAGCGGCCCTTCCACACGGGTGGACGCTTCTCGACGAACGCTCGCACGCCTTCGGGTCCGTCCTCGGTGGCGGCAACCGCAGTGAGGCCGGTCTGCAGGTGATCCAAAGCAGCATCGAAGGGCATGTCCTCCACGGCGTAGAAGGCGGCCTTGCCGAGCGCCAGGACCGCAGGACTCACGGCCACCAGCGCATCGACGATCTCGTCGAGCGTCGCATCCAACTCGGCAGCCGGCACGACGCGGGATACGACACCGATGCGTTGTGCCTCGGCCGCGCTGATGCGCCGCCCGGTCATCATGAGATCGAGCGCGACCCGCGCCGGAACCAGACGACCGAGTACGGCACTGATCATCATCGGCCACAGCCCGACCTTGATCTCCGTGGTACCGAATGTCGCCTCCTCCACGGAGATGACGATGTCGCAGGCGGCAGCGAGCCCAAAGCCGCCCGCCAGGGCGTGGCCGTTGACGCGAGCGATGGTCGGTTTCCTGCAGCGCCGCATCTCGCGGAACAGGTCGGCCAGTGCGCCGCGCTCGGCATGGCCGCCCAGCGGCGAGTCGATGAACCCGCTTGACAGGTCTCCACCTGCGCAAAACGCACGGCTTCCGGCGCCGGTGAACACGATCACCCGCACCTCCGGATCGGCGGCGGCTCGGCGCACGCCGTCGAGAAGGCCGGCCATGACCTCGTTCGACATCGGGTTGTGACGCGCCGGATCATCGATCGTCATCACCGCCCTCGGTCCGGTGATCTCGTAATGAAGCATCGTGCTCCCTTGGCCGTCGGCGGGCTGGACCGAGCATACCGACGTGGCAGGCCGCCGAGAGTCCGGCAATCACACCGGCGGAACGAGGGGCTAACGTCGGCACATGACCTGGGTGGTGTTCGTTCTCGTCCTATCCGTGGTCGTCGGCTGGCTCAGGGGCGGCCGGCTCCAGAATCTGTTGGATTCCGAGGCTCGGGCTTGGTGGCTGCTGGTCGTCGGCTTCGTGATGCAGTTCGTGGCCGCACTCCTCCCCGACGGGGGATCGACCGCCGCCGTCTCGCTCTCACTCGTCTCATACGTCCCCATCCTGCTGATGGTGTGGATCAACCGGCACGCCCCCGGGATGTGGATTGCGGGCATCGGGATCCTGATGAACTTCACCGTGATCGCCACCAACGGCGGCATGCCCGTCCTCCCGGCGTCGATCGAGATCGCGGGCGGGGATCCCACCGCTCCCCTCGGCGCTCGACACGTGTTGCTCGACGAGTCCACCCGCCTCCCCTTCCTCGGTGATCTCATCCCCATCCCCCGGAGCGTGATCTCTCTCGGCGACGTGTTTCTCGCCGTGGGTCTGGCGGTCTTCGTGGAAGAGCAGATGCGCGTTCGACCCCGGCTCTTCCGCCACGGCGTCCATGGCGAAGCAGGATCAGCCGCGGAACGCTGAGCCGGTCACCCGGCGGCTCGCGGCGAGCACCCGCTCCCGGCGTCGCTACAGCCCTGGTACCGCGTAACCTGTCCCGGTCGACCAGTGAGGAATCCTGCATGCCGAACGGCCCCCCACCCCGCCGTCCCGACATCCCGCTTCATCTCATCGGGGGCCGCGGCAATGGCATGGCCGTGACCACACATGATCTGGCGACCGAAGCCGCGGCGGCGGTGCTGCGGGCGGGAGGCAACGCCGTCGATGCCGCCGTCACCGCCAATGCCGTTCTCGGCGTCGTCCGTCCCGACACCTGCGGGCCCGGCGGCGACCTCTTCGCCCTCGTGCACGCCCCGGGGGATGCCGCACCGGCCGCTCTCAACGCTTCGGGACGAGCGGGATCGAACGCCTCGGCGCAGGCGCTGCGGGACGCCGGCCACGACTCGATCTCGATGCGCAGCGCGGAGAGCATCACAGTGCCTGGGTGCGTCGACGGTTGGGAGGCGTTGCTCGATCGCTTCGGCTCGTGGACCCTTGCCACCACGTTGGAGCCGGCCATCGCCGCCGCAGCAGACGGGTTCGACGTGAGTCCGGAGCTGGCAGATTCGCTGATCCGTATCGCCGGCTTCGTCCAGGGACAGCCGTCGGCGGAGGCCCTCTACCCGGATGGGGCGCCCGCACGAGCCGGTCGGCGGATCACCAGGCCCGACATCGCCGCGACGCTGCGTGACCTCGCCGACGGGGGACGCGACGCGTTCTACTGCGGCGACGTGGGTGCGGCGATCACCGAAGTGACCAACGGCACCATCGTCGCCGAGGACCTGACCCGGCGGCAGATCGAGTGGGTAGACCCCATCGGCACGACCGTCTTCGGCCTGCACGGATGGACCATTCCTCCCAACAGCCAGGGCTATCTGACGCTCGCGGCGGCATGGCTCGCCGAGCGGATCGAGGGAAGCTTCGATGCGGCGGACCCGGCGTCCCATCACGCGCTCATCGAGTCGTACCGCGCCGTGGCATGGGAGCGCGATCTCCTTGCGACCGATCCCGACACGGCGCCACTGGATGCCGCAGAGTTGCTGACCGCGGAGCGGCTGGACTCGCGTCTTGCCCGGATTCGCCCGGACGCGACGACGAGCTGGCCATCGAGCCGGCCCGCCCCCGGCGGCACCATGTACCTGTGTGTGCGCGACAGTGCCGGCTTGGGCATTTCCCTGATCCAATCGAACTTCCACGGCATCGGCACCGGCATCGGAGCCGGCGCCACCGGCGTCTTCCTGCACGCTCGGGGCGCCGGATTCACGCTGGAGCCCAGCCACCGCAACGAATTGGTGCCCGGACGCCGACCGCTGCACACACTCTCCCCGACGCTGTGGACCAGCGAAGGCGAGCTGCGGCTCCTGCTCGGGACCCGTGGCGGGCAGTACCAACCGCAGTTGCTCCTCCAGGTCGCCGCCCACCATCTCGGCGCAGGAATCGACCTTCCTGCCGCAATGGCGCTCCCCCGGTGGATCGTCGACCACTGGGGACCCGACCAGATCCACCGGGTGCGCGCGGAGGACCGCCTCGGCCACGACGTCATCGCCGGCCTGCGTGAGCGCGGCCACGCGGTCGAGGCGACCGGCTCGTGGCAGCGCGGCTGGGGTCCGGTGGCGGCGATCGCCGTCGAGAACGACACGGTGGAGGGAGCGGGTGATCCGCGCGTCAGCACGTCGGGCGCCGCGCTGATCTAGCCGCGCCTCTCGGGGTGCGCCGACGACGACGTCAACGCACCAAGAAACCGTCCTTCAACGGGTCGGTCGGGTCCACGAGAAACTCGTGACGGCCGGTGATCCAGGCGCGGCCGCTCACCTCGGGGACGATGGCGGCGTGCTCTCCGACCACGGTCTCCTCGAGCACGCGGCCCGTGAACGTGCTGCCGAGGATGCTCTCGACCACGATCGTGTCGCCGACGCCCAGCTCACCCCGGGCGTGGTGAATGGCGAGGCGGCCGCTGACGCCGGTCCCGGTCGGGCTGCGGTCGACCTCCCCATCGGCGAACACGCAAACGTTGCGGCTGTGGGCGCCGGCGGCGTGGGGAGGACCAACGAAGATCGTCCCGTAGAGGAAGCCCAAGCCGTCGCCGCCCTCGGGATGAGCGATGTCCACCGCGGCCGAGACCGCCGACTTGATCCGCCTCCCCAGGTCGATGATCTGCTTCGTCTCCGACGGCAGCAGCGACAGGCCGAAGTGCGCAGCGTCGACGTACGCGTAGAACGCGCCGCCGTAGGCGACGTCGCACCTGGCCTCTCCCACGCCGGGAAGATCGATCGTGAGGTCGGAGAGGAGCACGAAGGATGGGACATTGACGAAGCTGACGCGGGCGACACCATCGTCCCCGGCATGGGCGACCGCCTTCACTCTGCCGGCCGGTGTGTCGAAGTTGATCACCGTTTCCGGCCCGTCGGCCGGGAAGAGTCCCGTCGCGACACCGACGACGCCGAGTGCGATGATCCCGTGACCGCACATCGTGCTGAAGCCGTCGTTGTGGAGAAAGAGCACCCCGAGATCGCCGTCGGGCGTGACCGGCTCGGTCAGAAGGGCACCGTACATGTCCGCGTGGCCGCGAGGCTCCCACATCAGGATTCGCCGCAGCTCCTCGGAGTGCTGCATGGCGTGATCCCGCTTGGCCAAGATCGTCGCTCCGTGCGGCTCGGGAACACCCGACGTGATGATTCGCAGCGGTTCCCCGCCCGTGTGGGCGTCGATCGTCGTGATACGGACCCAGCTTTCCGGCGGCGTCCAACGGTGCATGGCGAACCTCCCGAGCATGATCATATGGGTTCCGCAGGGCCCGATCTGCTTCCAGCGATTTCCATATCTGGCTTGCCGCACGGGACGGGACCCGCCTAGCCTTCTGCGCTCGGGTCATCGCTGTGACCCGTATCCGCCAGGCTGCGGATCTCGAAACGAGCGGAGTACCACGACCACGTGAGTCATCGATCGCCCCTCGCCTTTGCTGGAGTGCTGATCATCCTGCTGCTGGCAGTGATGGGTTTCGCCGCTTTCTCGACGACGCCGATCGAGACGGCACAGACCGCGGAAGGCGTCGTGCTGCCGCCGACCGCCTCCGGGCGGATCGCCGGGACGGTGTTCGCAACCGGACTGGCGACGTCGGCCACGTCGGCACCCGCGACATCGGCACCCACCGAGCCCGCCCCGGTAGCCACGGCGGCAACCGCACCGACGACGACCACGACGCTCCCTCCAACCACCACCACCACCACCACCACGCCGCCCACCACCACCACGACGGCACCACCGCCCACCACCACCACGACCGCTCCTCCGCCGCCGACGACCACGACGGCACCACCGCCCACCACCACCACGACGGCACCACCGCCCACCACCACCACCACGCCGCCACCCGAGAGCACGGAGCATCCGCCGGCCGTCGAACAGTGGCGCGGTCTCGTGGAGACGTACTGGCCCGAAGAACTCGTCGAAGAGGCACTCTCCGTGATCTATTGCGAGAGCCGCGGAAACCCGCTGGCGGTCAACCCGTCATCCAGCGCTTCCGGCCTGTTCCAATTCCTCCCGAGCACCTGGGCCACGGCAAGCCCGCGCGCCGGGTGGGACGGGGCGGACGTGTTCGATCCAGAGGCGAACATCGCAGTCGCGTCGTGGCTCTACGCCCAGTTCACGGAGCCCTGGCAGCAGTGGAGCTGCAAGCCCTGACAAGCGGCTCGAGGCCGTAGACTGGATCCCGTGAAGAAGTTCCTTCGCCTGCTGTTGTTCGTTGCCATCTGGACCGCCATCTCCTGGCGATTCCGAGATCGGCTGCTGCCGCTGCCAAATCCCGACCCGGGCCCCATGCCGCACATTCGGCATCAGGAGCATGCGCCGCACCAGAAGCCCGCACCCGATGCGGCTGCCTCCGCCCCCCCGCCGCCGGCCGTCGCGAGCGCCGACGATCTGACCCGGGTCAAGGGAATCGGCCCCGTCTACCGGTCGCGTCTGGCCGGGATCGGCGTCACGACCTTCGCCGGGCTGGCGGTCGCCGATGCCGCCGGCGTCGCCGCGCAGATCGGCGTTGCCGAGTCCATGGTCGAAGGGTGGAGAGCGCAGGCCGCGGCGCTGGCCGGCTGAACACCACAGTGACCTCCCCGTATCTCGTCGCTCCGGAAGCGCTGGACTCGCTCACCCCCGGCGAACCTGCCTTTCGCACCGACCAGCTCCGCGCCTGGCTCTACGACACGCCGGTTCTCGATTCGGCGGCGATGTCGAATCTGCCGGCTGCGTTGCGAGAGCGCTTCGCATCGGATCTCTACCCGTTCGCCGTCGAGATCGAGCAGTCCGCCGACGACGGTCGTACCCGCAAGTGGCTCTTCCGCACGCCCGATGGCAAGAGCATCGAGGCGGTGCTGATGGGGTACGCGAAGAGGACCACGCTGTGCATCTCTTCGCAGGCGGGCTGTGCGATGGCGTGCACCTTCTGCGCAACCGGGCAGTTCGGTTTCGAGCGCCATCTCGACGCCGGCGAGATCACCGCCCAGGTTGCCTACGCCAACGCCTTCCTCCGCACTCATGGCCTCGTCGGCTCCCCGTCGCACGTCACCAACATCGTGTTCATGGGCATGGGCGAGCCGCTCGCCAACTACCTCCGCGTGCGCGAGTCGCTGCGCCGAATGATCGAAGTCATGCGCATCGGCGCCCGGTCCATCACCGTGTCCACCGTCGGCGTCGTCCCGGGAATGCTGCGCCTCGCCGAGGAACCATGGCAGGTGAACCTCGCCGTCAGCCTCCATGCCGGCGACGACGAACTGCGGTCGACGCTGGTGCCGCTCAACGACCGATATCCGCTCGCCGAGGTCATCGCTGCGGCCCGCACCTACCAGGAGCGCAAAGGTCGGCGCATCTCCATCGAATGGACGTTGATCGCCGGCACGAACGATGGCGACGACCAAGCGCGGAAGCTCGCTCGCATCGCCCGTGACCTCGGCGCCCACATCAACCTGATCGCGCTGAATCCGACGCCGCTCACGGAGGACCGCCCGCCGGAATCAGACAGGGTCGAACGCTTCATCGACACCGTGCGAGGGGCCGGCGCAAACGTCACCCTCCGCGACACTCGCGGACAGGACATCGACGCTGCGTGTGGGCAGCTGCGGGTTCGCGCCGCAACGGGCGAGACCGAGCTGGAAGTCCCGTCCCGGCGAGTTCGCTGACTCCGGCGCGCAGTACGCTGCGGCCAGCCAACGAGGAGGACCGGACGTGAGGCTCGAGCCGGGGACTGAAGCCCCCTACTTCAACCGCCCCAACCAAGCGGGCGACGACGTCACGCTCGACGACTACGCAGGCCACCGTCTGGTCATCTACTTCTACCCCAGGGCGTTCACCCCGGGGTGCACGACCGAATCCTGTGACTTCCGCGACCGCTACCAGACCTTCTACAACGCCGGCTACGAGATCATCGGCGTGAGCCCGGATCCGGTCGAGAAGCTCGAGCGGTTTCGCGCCGAACATGATCTCCCGTTCCCGCTGCTCGCCGACGAAGACCACACCATGGCGGACGCGTACGGCGCGTGGGGCATCAAGAAGAACTACGGCAAGGAGTACGAGGGACTCATCCGCTCAACCATCGTCCTCGACGAGGAGGGCAGGGTGGAACATGCCTGGTACAACATTCGAGCCAAGGGTCATGCCGAGCGCGTCGAGCGCGAGATCTCGGCCGATTGACCCATAGCGCGACCGCCCAGCGCCCCTAGAATTCCACCCTGCCAGCGCGGTGAGTAGGACCAGTGGGGAGACAACAACGATGAAACCGGTGCGCAAAGCGATCTTCCCGGTGGGCGGGCTGGGTACGCGCTTCCTCCCGGCCACGAAGGCGCTCCCGAAGGAGATGCTGCCCGTTGTCGACACCCCGCTGATCGAGTACGCCGTCGAAGAAGCACTCGAAGCCGGGATCGAAGAAGTCATCTTCGTCACCGGCCGCGGCAAGTCGGCCATCGAGGACCACTTCGACCGGCATTTCGAGCTGGAAACGACACTGCGCGAGCGAGGCAAGGACCAGACGCTCGACCTCGTACTCGGTGCCATGAGCCAACCGGGTCGCCTTGCGTATGTGCGCCAGGGCGAGCCGCTTGGACTGGGCCACGCGGTGTGGTGTGCCCGCCGTTTCATCGGCGACGAGCCGTTCGCCGTGCTCCTCGCCGACGACCTGATCAAGTCGTCACCGGGCGCCCTCAGCGAGATGGTCGAGGTGTACAACACGCACGGCGGCAATGTTCTCTCCGTCATGGACGTCCCCAGGCAGGCCACCAGCCGCTACGGAATCGTCGATCCTGGAGAGGACGACGGGAATCTCGTCGAGGTCTGCGGCCTCGTGGAGAAGCCCCCGCCGGAGCACGCTCCCTCGAACCTGGCCATCGTCGGGCGCTACATCCTCCAGCCCGAGATCATGGAGTACCTCGGACTCGGAGGGCGCGGCGCCGGAGACGAGATCCAGCTGACCGACTCGATGGTGAAGTTGATCGGCAACCACCCGTTCCACGGCGTACGCCTCAGCGGCACCCGCTTCGACTGCGGCACGAAGATCGGCTTCTTGGAGGCGAACATCGCCTACGCCCTCGACCGCGAGGATCTGGGGGCCGACGTGCGAGCCCGCATCTCAGAACTCCTCAACCGGTTCTGAGGGACACCGGCCCGGTGCGAAAGTTGGGCATGAAGTCGCGCTGCTACGGTTGAACGACTCGACGCTGCGCATCCACGCGAAAGGACATCCGCCGATGGGCAAGCTCCACGAGCTCAACGAGAACGGTCAATCGGTGTGGCTCGACTTCATCCGACGCGACATGCTTGGGGCCGACGGCGAGCTGGCCGAGCTCGTGACCGATGGGATCCGTGGGGTGACCAGCAATCCGAGCATCTTCCAGAAGGCGATCTCGTCTTCCGACGGGTACGACGACCAGATCCGCTCCCTCCTGGCGGCGGCCGAGGAGCTCCCGACACCGTCGGTGTTCGAGGCGTTGGCCATCCGCGACATCCAAGACGCCGCCGACATCCTCAGGCCGCTGTACGACGCGAGCAACGGCGGCGACGGCTACGTGAGCCTGGAGGTCGCCCCGCAGCTGGCCTACGACACGGAGGGGACCATTGTCGATGCCCGGCGACTGTGGTCACTCGTCGATCGCCCCAACCTGATGATCAAGGTGCCTGCGACCGCGGAGGGCATTCCCGCAGTCGAGCAGCTCATCGCAGACGGCCTGAACATCAATGTGACGCTCATGTTCTCCCTCGCCGACTACGAAGCCGTCGCCCAGGCCTACCTGCGCGGTCTGCGGCGTGCCGAGAACCCGTCTGGCATCGCGTCCGTTGCCTCGTTCTTCGTGAGCCGGGTCGACACCATGACCGACGCAGCCCTGGAGAAGGTCGGCAGCGAGGAAGCCCTCGCCTTGCGCGGTCACATCGCCGTCGCCAATGCGAAGCTGGCCTACCGCCGGTACCAGGAGCTCTTCGAAGGCGATGCATTCGCCGAGCTCGCGGCCCGCGGGGCCCGACCCCAACGCGTGCTGTGGGCCAGCACATCGACGAAGAACCCGGCATACAAAGACACGCTCTACGTCGACGAGCTGGTCGGGCCCAATACCGTCAACACGATGCCGCCTGCGACGATCGAGGCATTCCGCAGCCACGGGGAGATCGACGCCGCCGCCCTGACCAGCGCCGTCGACGATGCGTGCGCCCAGGTCGCCTTGCTCGCCGACTTGGGCATCGACTTCGGCGAGATCACGGCGACACTGCAGACCGAGGGTGTCCAGGCGTTCGCCGACTCGATCGACGGTCTTTACGAGACGCTCGCCTCGAAGATCGCGACGCTCGACCGATAGCCGCGGCGGCCATCACCACCCTGCTCTTCCACATCGGTGGCGATCGCCTGAGCAACGGCTGGGATCGTCGCTCCTCTCTATCGGCTGTCCAACAGCCCCTCAACCTCGAATGCGGGGCCGACGAAGGGCTCGGTGGCATTCGCCACATCCATTCGAATAGGCTCTGCACGGATTCGGAAGATACGGAGTCCTCGACCCACGCTCGTCATGCCTATTCCGCACCTCCCCGAAGATCTGAGAGCGGCGCTCAATGGAGACGACGCGGCGCGCACGATCTTCGTCGGATTGCCGGAATCGCACCAAACGGAGTTCGTCATGTGGGTTGAGGAGTCGCGCCGGCCCGAAACCCGCGAGC
>JBFFFX010000038.1:0-11890 GCA_041557775.1 Acidimicrobiia bacterium
CGGCCGTGCCACCGATCTCGCCGATCAGGACGACGCCCTCGGTCGCCGGGTCGTCGTTGAACAGCGAGAGGCAGTCGACGAAGTTGGTGCCGTTGACCGGGTCGCCACCGATGCCGATGGCCGTGGTCTGCCCGAGCCCGTTGCTGGTGAGCTGGTACACGGCCTCGTAGGTGAGCGTTCCGGAGCGGCTGACGACGCCGATCCGCCCCGGCGTATGTATGTAGCCGGGCATGATGCCGATCTTGCACTCGGCGGGGGTGATGACGCCGGGGCAATTCGGCCCGACGAGACGGCTCGCCGTCTCCGAGACATACCGCTTGGCCGTGACCATGTCGGTGACCGGAATGCCCTCGGTGATACACACGATCAGCTCGATGCCGGCGTCGGCGGCCTCCATGATCGCGTCGGCGGCGAACGGCGGCGGGACGTAGACCACCGAAGCGGTCGCCCCGGTCGCAGCCACCGCCTCGGTGACCGAGCCGAAGACGGGAAGCTCCACCGAGTACCGGTCGGTCCGGCCGGGGACACCCGAGTGATCGGTGTCACCCTCGAACGTTGCCGTCGACCCAGCCTTGCTGGGATGCACGGCGCCGACCATCTGCGTGCCGTAGGCGATGGCCTTGTCGGTGTGGAACGTTCCGGTCTTGCCGAGACCTTGAACGATGACCTTCGTGTTCTTGTCGACGAGAACGCTCACTTCGTCAGCTCCATGATCTTCTGGGCGCCGTCCTTCATGTCGTCGGCGCTCACCAGGTCGAGGCCGGACTCGTCGAGGATCTGCTTGCCGATCTCGACGTTGGTGCCTTCGAGACGGACCACCAGCGGCACGTCCAATCCCACCTCCCGCACCGCCTCGACCACGCCCGTGGCGATCGTGTCACAGCGCATGATGCCGCCGAAGATGTTGACGAAGATCCCCTTGACGTTGGGATCTCTGGTGATGATCTTGAACGCCGCCGTCACCTTCTCGGCGGTCGCTCCCCCGCCGACGTCGAGGAAGTTGGCGGGCTCGCCGCCGACGTACTTGATGATGTCCATCGTCGCCATGGCGAGCCCGGCGCCGTTGACCATGCAACCGATGGTGCCGTCGAGCTTGATGAAGCTGAGGTCGTGCTCCCCGGCTTCCAGCTCCGCCGGATCCTCCTCGGTGACGTCCCGCATCTCGACGACGTCGGGGTGGCGGTAGAGGGCGTTCGCCTCGAAGCTCATCTTCCCGTCGAGCGCCATGACCCGGCCGTCCGTCGTCACGACGAGCGGGTTGATCTCGATCATGTCGGTGTCCCACTCGGCCGAGGCCTCGGTGAGCGCCTTCACGAACCTCACCCCGTTGCGGGCGGCGTCCCCGGTCAGACCGAGCCCGGCGGCGACCCTCGCCGCCTGGAAGTCCAGCAGCCCGTACGCCGGGTCGATGATCTCCTTCAAGATCTTCTCCGGCGTCTCCGCAGCAACTTCCTCGATCTCGGTGCCGCCCTCGGTCGATGCCATGACGATGTTCCGCGAGCTCGCCCGGTCCAGCAGCACCGACAGGTACAGCTCGGTGGCGATGTCGATGCCCTGCTCGATGTAGAGCCGGTTGACCTGCTTGCCCTCGGGACCCGTCTGGATGGTCACGAGGGTGGATCCCAGCATCTTCTCGGCCAGCTCACGGACGCGCTCTTCGGCCGCGCCGATGCCGCCGGCGATGCCTTCGGTGACCACGTTGACGCCGGCGACGTCCGGATACTCCGCGAAGCGGCCCTTGCCGCGGCCGCCGGCGTGGATCTGCGACTTGACGACCACGACCGGGTTCCCCGACTCCTCGATGAGGGAGCGCACCGCAGCCACCGCCTGGGCGACCGTTGTCGCCGCGATCCCCAGCGGAACGGCGATGCCACGAGCCTTCATCAGCTCCTTGGCCTGGTACTCGTGGATCTTCAACGCATCCTCCTCGTGAACTCCGGCGGCCCGCATGCTCGCAGATCGATTCGGGTAGGTCGAAGTCGACCAACGGCGGCCACCCGGCAAGCCGCCCGCGTGCCGGCTCGGGACCGGCGACGCGCCCAGTGGCACAATGGCCCATGGCCCTCAGCTACCCCCATCCCGAGCTGCGATCCGACACGGTCCGCATTCGCAAATGGACGTACGGTGATCTCGATTGCATCAGAGCGGCCGGGACCGACCCCGACATCCCAAAGGGGACGACCGTGCCGGCCGTCTACACGGAACGGGAAGGTAGGGCGTTCATCGAGCGAGCCTGGTCGAGAAACGACGACGGCCAGGCGCTCGCTCTTGCCATTGCACGAGCCGATACCAACGAAGCCGTCGGACACCTCTATCTCGGGCTGACGAGGGTGCAGCGGCAGTGCCGGCTCGGCTACTGGCTCGTACCCGGGGCCCGCGGCCGCCGACTCGGTTCGAGCGCGGTGGCGTTGATCAGCCGCTGGCTGCTCACCGAGACCGACATCTACCGGGTCGTCGCCGAGGTGCACCCACACAACATCGCTTCGATTCGGTTGCTGGAGGGCTGTGGCTACACGCTCGAAGGCACGCTCCGGTCCTGGCTGTGGATCGACGACGTACCGCACGATGCGCTGCAGTACTCGCTGATTCGATCGGATCTTCGAGAAGGGTGACGACCGGTGCGCAAGCCGCCTCCGTGCGGTGCCCTAGAGGTTGGTGTGCACCCAGTCGGCAATGTCGGTCAGCGACGCGCCGGGGGTGAAGATCTCGGCGAGTCCCTTCTCCTTCAGCACCGGGATGTCCTCGTCGGGGATGATGCCGCCGCCGAAGACGACGATGTCCTCCGCCTCCCGCTCGGCGAGCAGCTCCACCACTCGGGGGAACAGCGTCATGTGCGCACCCGAGAGCACCGAGAGGCCCACGGCGTCCACGTCCTCTTGGATGGCGGTCTCGACGATCTGATCCGGCGTCTGATGGAGGCCGGAGTAGATGACCTCACAGCCTGCGTCGCGCAGCGCCCGCGCCACCACCTTGGCTCCTCGGTCGTGGCCATCGAGACCCGGCTTGGCAATGAGGATCCGCGGCGGCATGACGCACAGAAGACTAGCCCGCATCCGAGGACCGGAGGCGTGCCGTGCGCGTCGCCGCCGCACCGCACAGATCACCGGGCAACGTGCGAGTCGTCCCTGGGACCGACAGCGTGAGGCGCCGCCAACGATGTGTTCCAAAGACACAATGTCGCCGTCGCCGCCACGGACGACGGCACACCGACGCCAACGTCGAGACGTTGGGAGATCACCTTGCCGTAGACCCGACGGCCTGCGGCCGGAGAATTCGGCGCCGGCGCCGCCGATGCCGGGCGCCCCACGCTGACAGGACCGATGTCGTCGCCGGGTGATCTGCCCCGGGCTCGAGGAACGAGGCCACTCGGGGCGACGATGACGGCAGGGACCGATAGCCCACCGAGTCGTGTGCCAGCAACTCCCAACATGTCCTCGTCCTGTGCCGGGACAGTACTCCAGCCTCGTCAGGGTACGACGGCTACCCGCCCGCCGAGAGTCCTGTTTTCATCCCGCGAGTCACTTTTCTGGAGGCCTCTCCCCCCATACTTGGAGGCGGTGCGGGGCAGCCGCGTCGACGGCGCCAGCCTGAGGTCGGACGTGAGCGCCCACCGCGAAGGCGATGAGGGAGAGCGAGCCCAGGGTGATGGGCCCGCGGCGATGGGCCGCCTACACCCGTTCGAGCGGGGCCCAGGCGAGGAGCAGGCGCTTCACGCCCTGGGCGTCGAACTTGACGACCGCCTCGGCGCGATCGCCGGAGCCCACGATCTCGCGCACGGTGCCCTCACCCCAGTGTGTGTGGCGCACCCGGTCGCCACTGCTGATCTCGGCGGCATCGACATGGGCTGCCGGGGGCCCCGACGACTCCTTGGCAGGAACTCGCCGAGCCCGCTTCGCTTGAATCGTGAGATGGGTGGGGATCTCGCCGAGGAACCTGCTCGCCGGGTTGTAGTTGTTCGTCCCCCACAGGTTGCGACTCCACGCCCGGGTCAGGAACAGCCGGCGCATCGCCCGGGTGATCCCGACGTACGCCAGACGCCGTTCCTCCTCCAGCTCCTTCGGCTCACCGAGCGACCGCATGTGGGGAAAGACACCGTCCTCCATGCCCGTCATGAAGACGACCGGGAACTCGAGACCCTTGGCGTTGTGCAGCGTCATCAGGGTCACCACGTCCGCCGACTCGAGGCTGTCGACGTCGGTCACGAGGCTGATCGACTCGAGGAACAGCTCCGCCCGCCGCACGCCGTCCAGATCGGCCCAATCCGCCGGGCCCAACGCCACCGGGCCGCTCTCCTCGAAGTCGGCCGCCGCCGAGACCAGCTCGCGCAAGTTCTCCTCCCGACCCATCGCCTCGATCGACCGCTCCGATCGCACCCAGTCGATGTAGCCGGTGTCGGCCAGGATGGCCTCCAGGGCCGCCACCGGCCCCTCCGTCATGACCCCCGCGAGGTGGTCCATCAACCCCACGAACTCGGCCATCGACCGCTGCGCCCGCGCCGAGAGCGCCGGGATCTCGCCTGCCCGGCGCAGCGCCTCCCAGAACGACAGGCCCTCGCGCTCGGCGAACCGGTCGACGTGGGCGACGCTGGTGTCACCGATCGCACGCTTCGGGGTGTTGACGATCCGCTTCATCGCGACGGCGTCGTCCGGATTCACCAGCGCCCGCAGGTACGCCAGGGCGTCCTTCACCTCGCGCCGGTCGTAGTACTTGACGCCGCCGATGACCTGGTACGGGACGCCGAACCTGACCAGCACCTCTTCGATCACGCGGCTCTGCGCGTTGGTGCGGTAGAAGATCGCGATGTCGTTCCTGGGGATGTCGTCGTGCTCCAGCTCGCCGATCTTCTCGGCAACGAATGCAGCCTCGTCGTGCTCGTCCTCGGCCTCATACAAGAGGATCGGCTCGCCCCGCCCCAGGCTCGTCCACAACCGCTTCGGCTGCGTCGACGGGTTGTTCTTGATGACCCCGTTGGCTGCTTCGAGGATCATCTCGGTCGACCGGTAGTTCTGCTCCAGGAGGATGATGCGGGCGTCGGGGAAGTCCTTCTCGAACTCCATGATGTTGCGGATGTCGGCGCCGCGGAACCCATAGATGGACTGCGCCTCGTCGCCCACGACACACAGGTTCTCATGCTGCGCGGTGAGCAGCTTCACCAGGACGTACTGGGCGTGGTTGGTGTCCTGGTACTCGTCGATGAGCACGTACCGGAACCGCTCCTGGTACGTTCGCAGCACGTCGGGGAATGCTTGGAGCAGCTCGACGGTCACCATCAAGAGGTCGTCGAAGTCCATCGCCGAGGCCTCCACGAGGCGCTGCTGGTACAAGCGGTACACGTCGGCGACCCGCTCGTGGTAGTAGCCGGCATCGTCGGCGGCGAAGGTCTCGTAGTCGATCAGCTCGTTCTTGGCGTTCGAGATCGCAGCCCGGATGTTGCGGGGCGGGAAGCGCTTGGGGTCGAGATCCAGATCCTTGACGCAGAGGGTGATGAGGCGCAGCGAGTCGGCGGCGTCGTAGATCGAGAACGCAGAGCGGTAGCCGAGGCGGTGCGCCTCGCGTCGCAGGATCCGGCTGCAGGCCGCGTGGAACGTCGACACCCACATGCTGCGTGCGACCGAGCCGATCAACCGTTCGACCCTCTCCTTCATCTCGTTGGCGGCCTTGTTGGTGAAGGTGATCGCCAAGATGGCGTGGGGCGCCACGTCGAGATCGCGGATGAGATGGGCGATCCGGCGAGTCAGCACGCGGGTCTTTCCCGACCCGGCACCGGCCACCACCAGCACCGGACCTTCCGTGGCCGCGACGGCCTCCCGCTGAGCGGGGTTGAGGTCTTCGAGCAGGTGGGACTCCGGCATGCGGACGCCGATCTTACCCGCGTGCGATGCGACGAACTACACGAATGTGAGTAGGAGCCGGCGGGTCGCCGCGGAGCGGCCCGTCGGCTCCGGCGATCCGGTTCGCAGACGACGACCGGCACAAGCCTTCAATGTGAACGTCACGTCGGCGCCCCGGTTGGCGCCTACGACGCGTCGACGCGCTCGCGTCCGTCAACCCCCGTGTCCTCGTCGACCGGAGCGACCGGTTCGGCGACGTTGCCCTCTTCCAGCAGCCACGACTCGACGATCGCGCTCTCGACGCGCCATGCCTCGCGCGAGGGGACGGGCACTCTCACCGTCAGCTCGACCACATCGGGAGACACGGGCTTCGCCAGCACGAAGGGATCGACGATCGGCACCGGCAATGCGTGCTCCCGTGCCCGTAGCTCCATCTGGGTGCGGGCGAGATCGACGTACTCGGCGGAGTGCTCGACGGCAGCCCGCAGCAAGATGGCGTGGGCATGTCGCCATTCGGACCCGGCCACCGGCACGGAGAAGCTGTGGAGAACGTAGGCGTGCCCGCGAGTCTCGTTGGCGACCGCCTCCGAGAGCAGCATGCTGTTCGGCAGCACGAGGGTCCGGCCCGTGCGAACGTGGCCCGGCCCCACTTCGAGGAGGGTCGTGGCGAGCAGGGTGTGATCGATCACATCCCCGCGGTGCGACCCGATCCGGACGCGATCGCCGATGGAGAAGCTGCCGGTGGCGGCCCGGGCGAAGGAGCCACTCACCGCCATGATGAGCTCCTTGGATGCAATGACGAGGGCAGCCGCGAACGCCACGAGCGACAGCGCCGCAGTACGCACCTCCTGCGCCCACACCACGACCAAGGCGAAGGCGGCGAGCAGAACCGTGAGGTTCCTCACCTGGACGAGCCAGCGACGACGATCCTCCATCGAGGCCCAAGGCTGCCGTTTCACGATGCGCCCGAAGGCGACACGAACGACCACCGCCAGCCCGCTGATGACTGCCGTAGCTATGAGCTTCTCGACGTCTCCCTCGCCGCTCAACATGTCGAGAGCACCTCTCGTGCGACCCGCAGAGTTCGCACCATCCGCTGCGTCGAGCGCGGACCGTGTCGGACCAGATTACGCACGCGGCCGAGCCGGGCGACGCAATCTGATCGATCACGAGAGATCCTCGTCGGCCGGCGCCGGAACCCGCTCCTCGGTATCCACTGAGGACGCCGGCCGCGGATCAACCGAGATCGAAGCCGACATCCAGCTGCGGGGCCGAGTGCGTCAGCCACCCGACGGACACCAGGTCGACGCCGGATTCTGCGACGGCGCGAACGGTATCGGGAGTGATGCCGCCCGAAGCTTCCGTGATGCACCGACCCGCGACCCTGCGAACCGCCTCGCCCAGCTCATCGGGTGTCATGTTGTCCAGCAGGACGGCATCGACACCAGCCCCCAGCGCATCATCGAGCTGATCGAGGCTGTCGACCTCAACCTCGATCTTCACCATGTGACCCACCCGGCTCCGTGCGGCCCGTACCGCACTCCCCACCGAACCGACGGCGGCGATGTGGTTGTCCTTGATCAGGACCGCATCGTCGAGCCCGAACCGGTGGTTGGACCCCCCGCCGGCGCGCACGGCGTATTTCTGCAGCGCTCGAAGTCCGGGAAGCGTCTTGCGGGTGTCGACGATCACCGCGCTCGTTCCGGCAACCAGACGTACCATGGTCGCCGTGGCGGTGGCGACGCCGCACAAGTGGCCGAGAAGGTTGAGGCAGGTGCGCTCTGCAGCCAGCAACGACCGCGTCGGTCCTGCGACCCTGGCCAGCTCCGTGCCGGGATCGACGCGGTCGCCGTCCTCGACCTGCAGCTCGACCGCCACACCGGCGTCGAGCAGCGTGAATGCTCGAGTCGCCGCGTCCAGCCCGGCGACGTGCCCTGCCGAACGGGCGACGATGGACCCTTGGGAGACGTGGTCGTGCGGAATCGTCGCGTTGGACGTCAGGTCGCCTGCCGAGCCCAGGTCCTCCTCCAGCGCACGCCGGACGAGCGCATCGACCCCGAGATGCGGGACGGGCAGCGGTTCCGTCACGCCGCGCCCCGCATGGCCGCGGACAGCCGGAGCCGTCGTTCGGGCGGCGGTGACACCACGGTGTGGCGGCGCCAGCTCGGCAACGCTTCCGGGTAGTCGAGCCGATGGTGGCCGCCGCGGCTCTCTTGCCGCTCCAGCGCAGCGGCGGCGACGCAGGTTGCGACCGCGGCGAGGTTGCGGCCGACGAGACCCGTGGCGGCCCGGGATCCGAGCGTCCCGAGCGCACTCATCGCATTCCGCAACCCGGACTCCGTACGCATCACACCGACCTCGTCCCACATGATCGACCGAAGAGCGGACACTGCGGCCTCGTCATCGACCGGACCGACGAGGAGCGCCGAGGCCGGGACTTCGATCTCCGAAGTGGGATGCAGCCGGAATGGATCCTCGGCGATGGCCCCGGCAACCTCGACACCGAACACGAGCCCCTCGAGAAGCGAGTTGCTCGCAAGCCGGTTCGCCCCGTGGAGCCCCGTCACCGAAGCCTCCCCGGCGGCGTAGAGGCCGGGCAGCGACGTTCTCCCCGCCTCGTCGACGGCGATACCGCCCATGTGATAGTGAGCGGCCGGCGACACCGGCATCCACTCCGAGCGCGGATCGACACCGGCCTCGACCGCCGCGGCGAACACGGTGGGGAAGCGGGCGGGCAGGTCGGCACCGAGGCGGGTCGCATCGAGGTAGACCTGACGCCCGGCGTGGAGTCGGCGCCAGTTGGCGCGGGCGACGACATCACGCGGCGCCAGTTCGGCATCGGCGTGCTCGTCGACCATGAAGCGATGTCCCGTGTCGTCGCGCAGCACCGCTCCGGCGCCGCGGAGCGCCTCGGTGATGAGCGGCATGGGATCGAGCGAGGAGTCGAGCGCCGTGGGATGGAACTGCACGAACTCGGGGTCGGCCAGCCGTGCGCCTGCTCTGATCGCCATCGCCATCCCATCGCCGGTGACCTCGGCGGGATTGGTGGTCCTGGCATACACCCGGCCGATCCCTCCGGTTGCGACGACGACGGACGGGGCCAGCAACGTCCCGGCGGACCCATCCTCGGCGAGGGTGTAGACACCTACGACCCGATCGCCGTGCCGGACGAGATCGACCGCCCAGGTGTGCTCGAGGACGCGGATGTCGGGCCGCCGGCGAACGGCCAGCCGCAGCGTTCGCATGACCTCGGCGCCGGTCGCATCACCGTTGGCGTGGACGATGCGATGCCTGCCGTGTCCGGCCTCGCGGCCAAGCGTGAGGGAGCCGTCGGCCTCCCGGTCGAAGCGGGCGCCCAGACCGAGAAGCCACTCGATGCGGTCGGCAGCCGCACCGGTGACGAGCGCCGCCACGGCCGCATCGGCGAGTCCGCCGGAGACGGCGAGGGTGTCGGCGGCGTGCAGGGCGGGATCGTCCTCGCTGCCGAGGGCTGCGGCGATGCCGCCCTGTGCCCAGGTGCTCGATCCCTCCCCCAGCTCGGTCTTCGTGATCACCACGCAGTCGCCGAGCGTGAGCGCAGTGGTGAGTCCGGTGATCCCGCTCCCGACGATGACGGCACGCGGCGTCATCGCCGCGCTCCGACGGCCAGCATCCGATCGACCGCATCCTTGGCGCGGGCTGCGACGTCCGGATCCACGTGGACCTCGTGCTGCATGTCGCGCAGGGCGTCGCGGATCCGTTCCATCGTGATGCGCTTCATGTGCGGGCACAGGTTGCACGGGCGCACGAACTCCGTCTCCGGAGATTCGACGGCGACGTTGTCGCTCATCGAGCACTCGGTCACCATGACGACCTGCCGCGGACGCTCCTCCTTCACCCAATTGATCATGCCGCTGGTGCTGCCGACGAAGTCGGCCTCGGCCAGCACATCCGGCGGACATTCGGGGTGGGCGATGATCTGGATCCCGTCGAACGCGGCGCGATACTCGCGCAGCTCCGCTCCGGTGAAGCGCTCGTGTACCTCGCAGCTCCCGTGCCACAGGATGATCTGCTTGTCGGTCTGGGCGGCCACCCAGCGGCCGAGGTACTGGTCGGGCAGAAAGATGACCCGGTCGCCGTCGAGGGATTCCACGACGGCCAGGGCGTTCGACGAGGTGCAGGTGATGTCGGACTCGGCCTTCACCTCCGCGGAGGTGTTGACGTAGGTGACCACCGGGACGCCCGGATAGCGCTGCCGCAGCAGCCGGATGTCGGCTGCGGTGATCGAATCGGCCAGCGAGCAGCCCGCCCGCAGATCGGGGATCAACACGGTCTTGTCCGGATTGACGATCTTGGCGGTCTCGGCCATGAAATGGACCCCGGCCATGACGATGACATCGGCATCCGTCTCCGCCGCCAGCCTCGCCAGCTGCAGCGAGTCGCCGCGCACATCGGCGACGCCGTGGAAGATGTCGGGTGTCATGTAGTTGTGGGCCAGCACGACCGCGTTCCGCTGCCGCTTGAGGTCGTCGATCTCCTCGATGAGCGGTTCCAACGCGTAGCGCTCTGCGTCCGGAACGACTCCCCCGAGGCGCTGGACGACGGGCAGGATGGTCAGGTTGGAAGCGGGCATTGTGTCCCCTGTTCGACTTCTACTCTATGAGAGCATTACGTTGTGTAAACAACACTATCGCTTGTGCTATTCCTGAGCAAAAGCGAGGGCCGGCCCGGCGAGCCCGCTGCGACGACCCCCGATGCAGCACCTCGGCATCACCCGCCGGCAGCGCACACTCTGGTCGCGCTCTGATCGCGCACGATCGTCCCCGGCCGGCACACCGCGGTCAGCGGTACGGGACCCCGAGCCCGGCGCGGGGCCGTTCCTCGACCACCTCTACACGGAAGCGGAACAGCTCGGCCGGACGGCCACCCGTGGCCGTGGTGCGCTCACCCGTACCGTGTACGAGGCGGGTGCGCTCGACCAGGCGGCGGAAGTTCTGCTTGTGGAGGAGCACACCGGCAAGGGCCTCGACCGTTCGCTGCAATTCGCTGAGCGTGAAGAGCTCCGGCAACAACTCGAAGACCACAGGCCGGTACGTGAGCTTGCCGCGCAACCGACCGAGGGCGCTCGCAGCGATTCGCCGGTGGTCCAGCGCCATGGGCGTTCCGAAGAGCCCGGGAGGCGGGACTGCACGGGCATCGTGATGGGCCTCTGCAACGAGGCCGGCCTCGTAGAGGAGCTCGTAGCGATCCAGGACTCGGATCCCGTCCCAACCGGGGACGCTCCCAAAGGCGACCGCGACCCGCTTGCGGCGCGCGGTCTCCTCGACGGGGTCCTCGGCCGCCCATTCGAGGAGCGCGGGGATGATCTCAGAGTCGATGAGACCAGGCGCGCCGGCGCGATGGTCCTCCCACGGGAACAGTTCGTAGCAGTCGATCCACGCGGCGTCGGGAGACGGCGTCTCCTCCCGGACCAGGGCGAGGTATGCAACGGCGAGCTGCCGGGGGTCGTCGGGGCCCCGGCGCGCTCGACTGCGGTCGCCGAACGTGTAGAGCTGCTCCGCGTACCCGATCTCGATCCCGGCCAGCTCCGCGATCCAGCGCCGCAGCGCCCGCTCGAGCGTCATATCGGCATCCGGATCCAGCGGCCCGGAAGGAATTCGCGGCCGGCCCTCGTCGCTACGGACGGTGAGGATCCGCGGCCGGTCGTCGCTCACCGCCACGATGACCGCATCGAGCGTGACCGCGATGTCTGCCCTCGTCATCGCCCCGATGGTACGACATCGCCCAACGAGACACCGCTGCACTGCTTCCCGTGAACACCCGAGGTGCTTCACGATGGCGGCGAAGGCGCCACTGCGTTACTCGCGACCGCCTCCGCCGGCCCGGCCGCCCGACCGACGGCGCGTCGCCCAACCGAAGAACCCCAGGCCGAGAGGGACCGCAAGGAGACCGCCGACGAAGGCTGCGAAGCCGTTCACGGTGACCACGTCGCATCCTTCGCACCGTGCCCACCCGAACTGATCCCCGAGAAGACCCCACGCGGCGCCGATGGCGACCCCGGCGGCGACGATGAGCACGAA